>NZ_JBHTTQ010000002.1:0-105320 GCF_042794475.1 Streptomyces sp. NPDC056527 | reverse complement strand
GCCCTCCCCCCCCCCCCGGGGTTTTCCCGCCGCCCCCCCCCCCCGGGCCCCCCCCCCGACTCAGGCGATACTCGCGTCCATGACATTCGACGCGATCAAGATGCCCGACACCCCTGCCTGCGCGACGGCCCTGGAAGTGGCCACCGCCTACTGTTCCCCGGCGCTGCTGAACCACTCGATCAGGGCCTATGTGTGGGCTGCCGCGTACGGCACGGAGCAGGGCATCGACTTCGATCCCGAGCTGCTGTACGTCGCGGCGATGTTCCACGACATCGCCCTGATGCCGGAGTTCGACAGCCACACCGTGGGCTTCGACGACGCCAGCGGGCACGTGGCGTGGGTCTTCGCCGCCGGGGCGGGCTGGCCGGCGGCGCGGCGGCAGCGCCTGGTGGAGGCGGTGGTCGCCCACATGCTCGACGAGGTCGACGTGACGGCCGACCCGGAGGGCTTCCTGCTGGAGCGCTCCACCAGCCTGGACATCTCGGGTCGCTACATGGACGACTTCTCGGACGCGTTCAAGGCGGAGGTGCTGGAGGTCTACCCCCGACTCGGCATCGCCGAGGAGTTCCTCGGCTGCTTCCGCGACCAGGCGGAGCGCAAGCCGGAGAGCTCCGCCGCGGCGGCGATCCGCAACGACATCGCCCAGCGGATCCTCACGAACGGGCTCGACGCCTGAGTCCCGGATCGTCGGGAGGCGACGGCGGCTAGAGGAAGCGGCGGATGGGGACCACCGACTGCTCCGCCAGCCGCTGGAGCGGGGAACGCGCGGACCACGCGGTGGCGTCGACACGCTCGCTGAGCGAGCGGTCCTGGTCGAAGTGGCCGTCCAGAGTGTCGGTCAGCTCCTCGTCCAGGACCGCGAGCACGACCTCCTCGTCGTGGTCGAGGGAGCGCCGGTTGAAGTTGGCCGAGCCGACGAGGGAGAGCGTGCCGTCCATGGTGAGCACCTTGGCGTGCATCATCGACGGCCCGTACTCCCAGATCCGCACCCCGGCGTCGAGCAGGCCCGCGTAGAGGCGCTGCCCGGCCAGCCGGCACACGGGCTTGTCGGTGTGCCGGCCGGGGACGAGGATCTCCACCTCGACACCGCGCCGGGCGGCCGCCTTGAGCAGTTCGGCGAAGTACGCGTCGGGGGCGAAGTAGGCCGTGGTCAGCCGGATCCTGGTCTCCGCCGATTCGAGGACCACCCGCAGCAGCGTACGGACGTCCTGCCAGCCGACGCTCGCCGAGCCCCGGACCACCTGGACGACGGCCCGTCCCTGCGGCCGGTGTTCGACGAACCGGTCCCGGTCGTCGAAGAGGGTGTCGTGGCACTCGGCCCAGTTCTGGACGAACGCGGCCGCTATGCCGTCGACGGCGGGCCCGCGCACCCGGAAGTGCGTCTCGCGCCACTCGGCCTCGTGGCGCGCGTCGCCGGACCACTCCTCGGCGATGCCCACCCCACCGGTGAACGCGGTCGTCTCGTCCACGACGAGCACCTTGCGGTGACAACGGTGGTTCTGCTTGAACGGGGACAGCCACAACGGCCGGCGGAACCAGGCCACATGGACCCCGGCCCGGGCCATCGCGTCCAGCAGGTCCTGTTCGATGAGGCGGCTGCCGAAGCCGTCGAGCAGCAGTCGTACCCGGACGCCGGCCCGGGCGCGGTCCGCGAGCGCGGCCGCGAACTCACGGGCGATCTCGCCCCGCCAGTACACGAAGGTCATCATGTCGACGGTCCGGCGGGCCGAGCGGATGCTCGCCAGCATCGCCGAGAAGATCGCGTCGCCGTTGCGCAGCGGCAGCAGCTCGTTGAGCTCGGTGGCCGGGGTACCGATGAGCCGCTCCAGGCGACGCCGCATCCGCGCCGCGCGCTCGCCCACAGGCGGCACGTCCCGGTGCGCACCGGACGCGGCGCGGGCCGCGCCACCGGACGCGGTGCCGGTTCCGGCACCTGATCCGGCGCACACCGCGGGCAGGTCCTGGGCCGTCGACATGGGCTTCTCCTGGGCGATGCGGCGCCGCGGCCCCGGGTGGGGGCCGCGGCGGTTCAATGCGGGGGTCCGGGGCGGGGTTCCGCCGCCGACCCGAGGGACGAGGGGTCCAGCCAGCGGATGCTGGGCGGGACGGGGCGCCGGGTGTGGAGTGCGGCGGCGGCCGCGTGGTCGGGCAGGTCGAGGAGGTTGACGATCCGCCACCCCGGCGGGGGTGCGCCCGCCGCGGGGTCCTCGCCCAGGTAGTCCAGGTCGAGGTCCCGTCCGAGACCGGTGCCGATGCCCTTCAGATAGGCCTCCTTGCGGACCCAGAGGCGGGCGAAGACCGAGCGGCTCTCCTCCGGCGACGCCGCCTCCACCTCACGCGTCTCCGCGTGGTGCAGTGCGGCGCCGAGCTCGGCGACGACCTCCAGTTCGGGGAGCGCCTCCACGTCGACGCCGATCGGCACCGACGCCACCCCCACCAGCACCAGATCGCCGCCGTGCGACAGCGAGAAGTGCAGCGGGGTGCGGGCCCCCGCCACCGCCGGGCGGCCGTGCGGGCCTCCGCAGCAGGGGCAGGGCTCCGAATGGAAGCGCACCGCCTCCGCGGGCACCCCCAGATAGGCGCCGAGGAGCCTCCGGAGCGTGAGGTGCGCCATCGTGTAGCGGTGCCGGTCCCGGTCCTTGACGAAGGAGGACGCCCGGCGTCGCTCGTGCTCGTCGAGGACCGACAGGTCCAGCGCCGCCGGCGTGTCCTCGGGGACGCGCAGGAGCCACAGATCCGCCGCGCCGTCAGCGGGCGCGGGCAGCGAGGTGGGCCAATCCGCCGGGAGGACGTGCGCCAGGGTCGTCATGGGGTCGCGCACCCCCCGGGGCCGGTCACCGGATGTCCTGGTTCACATGCAGGTCGGACATGGCGACGAGGATGCGCCGGTCACCGTGGAACGGCTCGCGGGCGTGGGTGGCGAGGAAGTTGTCGACCACGAGCACGTCCCCGCGCTCCCAGGGCAGGGAGACCGCCGCCTCCTTGTACAGCTCGCCGATGAGTTCCACCGCGTCGTCCTCGATGGGCGACCCGTCGCCGTAGAACGCGTTGCGCGGGACGCCCTCGGGCCCGTACTCGTCGAGGAGGTACTCCGCCACCTCGGCGGGCAGGGTGGAGATGTGCCAGAGGTGGGCGTGGTTGAACCACACGGTCTCACCGGTGCCCGGGTGCCGGCTGACGGCCTGGCGGACCGCCCGGGTGCGCAGTCCGTCGCGGCCGATCCACTCGAACTCGGTACGGGATTCGCGGCAGTACGCCTCGACCTCGGCCCGGTCCTCGGTCTGGAAGACGACCTGCCAGGGGATGTCGAGGTCGGGACTGTAGTTGCGCACGTAGCTGACGCCGTGGCGCCGGAACCGCTCGCGCAGCTCGGCGGGGATCTTCGCGTAGACGGCGCGCTCACTGGCGACGGGGGTGGCGCCGCCCGTCTTCGAGGGCCGGTCGCCGTAGAAGTACAGCCGGCCGGGCCAGTTGTGCGAGTACGACATCTCGTGGTGGAAGGCGATCCACTGGTCCTCGCTGAGTTCGGTCGAGGTGAAGACCTTGTCGGCGATCTCGGTGCGGGGCGCCGCCCGCTCCAGGTAGTCGAGCAGCTCGGGCGAGAACGCGCGGGCCGCGGCGCCGAAGTCCTCCGGGCTGTCCAGCGCAAAGCCGCGGAAGAGCAGGGCGCCGTGGCGCTCCAGCTCGTCGGTCAGCCTGGTGTGGTTGGCGGAGATCCAGCGGTCCAGGCGCAGACCGGGCTCGGCCGCCTCGATCTTGAGGAGGAAGGGCTCGGGGTCCACGGGGGCGGTGGCCACACGGCCCTCGACGAAGTCGACGGCGCCGGTACGGTCGTGGCTGTCGTCGGTCATGCCACGGCCTCCGCCTCGTCGGCTGCGCCCTCGGGGGTGTCGGGGCGGACCGGGTCGGACATCGCGGCGAGGATGCGCCGGGCGCCCTCGAAGGGCTCCCGGGCGTGCGCCGTGATCATGTTCTCGACGACCAGGACGTCGCCCTGCTCCCAGTCGAAGCCGGTGGTCTCGGCGGTGAACGCGGCCCGCAGCTCGGCCAGGGTCTCGTCCTCGATCGGGGTGCCGTCGCCGTAGTACGTGTTGTACGGCAGGTCCTCCTCGTCCAGCGCCTCGCGCAGCCCGGTGCTGACCTCCTCGGGCAGCGAGGTGATGTGGAAGAAGACCGCGTGGTTGAACCAGGTCCGCTCGCCGCTCACCGGGTGGGTGTGGATCGCGGGACGGGTCTGGCGGGTGCGGAGCTGGCCGCCTTCCACCCACTCGACGGAGATGCCGGCGCTCGCGCAGTACGCGGCGACCTGCTCCGGGTCCTCCGTCTGGAACGCCTCCTGCCAGGACAGGCTGATGCCGGGGATGTAGTTGCGTACGTACTGCACGCCGAGACGCTCGAACTTCTCGACCGTCTCGGGACGCAGCGCGGCGAGCACCCGGCGGGAGTTCGCGAGCGGGGTGCGTCCACCGCGGGTGGCGGGCTGCTCGCAGCAGAAGACGATCCGCATCGGCCAGTTGTCCGTGTACGACTGCTCGTTGTGCAGCAGGATGTGCTGGTCGGCGGGGTACTCGGTGGACGTGTAGATGCCGTCCGAGACCTCGGTGCGGGGCGAGGAACGCTCGCCGTACTCCAGCACCCGGTCGGACAGGGCGTCCATCACGGAACGGAACTCGGCGGAGCCGCCGACCGCGAAGTCGCGGAAGAGGACCGCGCCGGCCCGCACGGCGAGGTCGTCGACGAGCGGCCGGTTGGCACGGATCCACGCGGCGAGGTCCGTGCCGGGCGTGGCCGCGCGGACGAGCGCCGGCAGCGTCCGGCCGTCCTCCCATTCCTGGGGTGCGGCCGGCGCGGCCTGCGGGTCATGCACGAGTGTCATCTGAGATCTCCAGATCGGTGGGAAGGGCCAGGCGCGGCAGCAGTTCCGCGATCAGCTCGGCCGGCCGGTCCTTGAGGTGGAAGTGGCCGCCGGGCCGGGTGATCAGGGCGAAGTCGCCGTCGGTCAGCTCGCCCCAGGCGCGGGCCTGGTCCGGGGTGTGCCCGGTCTCCCGGTCACCGCGTACCGCCGTGATCGGGCAGGAGAGGACGGGCAGTTCGCGGGGGCGGTACGTCTCGATCAGCCGGTAGTCGCTGCGGAGCGGGCCCAGCACCAGTTCGAGGAGCTCGGGGTGATCGAGGACGGCGTCGTCGATGCCGCCCAGTTCCCTGATCCGGTCCAGGAACGCGGCGTCGTCCAGGGTGTGCACGGTGCCGGGCTCCCTGGTGCCGGGGGCGCCGTGGCTGGAGACGACGAGGTGGTGGAGCGGGTGGCCCCGCCCCTCCAGACGCCGGGCCACCTCGTAGGCGAGCGTGGCGCCCATGCTGTGGCCGAAGAGGACGAGGGGCAGGTCGCGCAGCGGGTACAGCACCTCGGCGACCTGGTCGGCGAGCTCGTGGAGCTCGGTGAGGTACGGATCGGCCATCCGGCTCTCGCGGCCGGGGTACTGGACCACCCGGTGGTCGTAGGCGGTGGGCAGCAGGTCCGTCCAGGGACGGAAGAAGCTGGCCCAGCCGCCGGCGTGCGGCAGGCAGACCAGCCGGACCGCCGCGGAAGCGGCGGCCGGCCGGAAGCCTCGCAGCCACAGCTCCTGCGGGGAGGTGACGCGAACGGCGGGGCGGTCCGCCATCGGGTACGTCATGGGGTTCGGGCTCCGTCGGATCGTGGGGGCGCGGGCGCGGTCAGCCTCGGTACGCGCTGCGGTCGATGCGCGGGATGGCCGCCGCGGCGGGCGGCGTGGCGCCGTCCTGCCCGTCGCCGTCCCGCTGGGCCTGCAGCTGCTCGTCCACGAGGACGGCGAGCGCGGCGACCGTCGGCGCCTGGAGGAACTGCCCGATGCGCAGGCCCACTCCGAGGTTGGAGCGGATCCGGGCGATCGCCCGGATCGCCAGCAGGGAGTGGCCGCCCAGGTCGAAGAAGGAGTCGTACACCCCGAGCTTCTCGACCTTGAGGAGCTCCGCGCAGATCTCGGTGATGGCCTCTTCGGTGGGGGTGCGGGGCGCGGTGTGCTCGGGGCCGACGGCCTGGCGGGTGCCGTCCGGCAGGGGCAGCGCGGACAGGTCCAGCTTGCCGTGGTCGCCCAGCGGCCAGCCGTCGAGGACCATCAGGTGCGCGGGCACCATGGCTTCGGGGAGGCGCTCGCGCAGGTACTCCTGGAGTGCGGGAACGCGGGCGTCGCCGGTGACGTACCCGACGAGCTGCGGCTGTCCTTCCTCGTCGGGGCGGGCGGTGACCAGGGCGCCGGTGAGGTCCGGGTGGGCGCGCAGGACGGCCTCGATCTCGCCGGTCTCGACGCGGTTGCCGCGGATCTTCACCTGGTTGTCGGCGCGGCCGCGGAACTCGATCGTTCCGTCGGGCCGCCAGCAGACCAGGTCGCCCGTGGCGTACAGCCGCTGTCCAGCGGCGAACGGGTGGGGGACGAAGCTCGCCGCGGTCTGGCCGGGGCGGCCGAGGTAGCCGCGCGCGGTCTGGGCGCCGCCGATGTACAGCTGGCCCGGTACGCCGACCGGCTGGGGGCGGCCGGCGGTGTCGAGGACGTACAGCTGCACGCCCGGGACGGGGCGGCCGATCGACACCCGGCCGTCCGGTGCGGAGGCGATCCGCCCGGCGGTGACGTCGATGACTGCCTCGGTGGGGCCGTACTGGTTGTGCAGTTCGGCGTTCGGGTAGCGCCCGAGGGTCCGCTCGGCGAGGGCGGCCGGCAGCTCCTCGCCACCGCTGAGCAGCACGCGAAGGCTGTCGTGACCGCCGTCCGGGCCGTCGAGGAAGGCAGCGAGCATGGACGGCACGAAGTGGCACAGGGTGATCCGGTGCCGGTCGAGGACCTCGTGGAGGTACTCGACGTCACGGTGGCCGCCGGGCCGCGCGCTGACCACGGTGGCGCCGGTGACCAGCGGCCACAGCAGCTCCCACAGGGACACGTCGAAGCCGAGCGGGGTCTTCTGCAGCACCCGGTCCCCGGCGGCGAGCCGGTAGTCGCGCTGCATGCCGTGCAGGCGGTTGAGCAGGCCCCGGTGGGTGTTCACGACACCCTTGGGCCGGCCGGTCGAGCCGGAGGTGAACAGGACGTACGCGGCGGAGTCCGCGGCCGTGCGGACGGGCTCCGGGCGGTGACCGGGCCTGCGAGTCACCTCGCTGCCGGAGATGTCCAGGCGGCGCTGCCCCGGGAAGTGACCCACGAGGTCGGCGGTGGTGACGACGAGGGCGGGGGTGCCGTCCTCGACGAGCTGGTCGAGACGCGCCTTGGGGTAGTCGGGGTCGAGCGGCAGATAGACCGCGCCGGCCTTGAGCACGCCGAGGACGGCGGGCAGCAGTTCGGCACCGCGGTGCAGGCAGACGGCGACCCGGTCCTCGGTCCCGATGCTCCGTTCGGCCAGCGTGTGGGCCACCTGGTTGGCGCGGCGGTCCAGTTCGGCGTAGGTGAGGGTCTCGCCGGTGTCGTCGATCACCACGGCGACGGCGTCGGGGGTGGCGTCGACCTGCGCCTCGAACCACTGCGGGAGCGCGGGGCCGGTCAGCTCCTCGGTGTCGGCGTTGCTGAACTCCCGTATCACCTGGGCCAGTTCGGTGGCGCCGAGTACCGGAAGGTCGTCGACCGGCCGGTCGGGGTGAGCCACGACGGCGGCGAGGACGGTCTCCAGGGCGGACGCCAGGCGGCCGGCGGTGGCCCGGTCGTACAGCTCGGTGGAGTACTCCAGCCAGCCCGCGAGGCCGCCGTCTCCGTCCGGCGCGAGCTGGACGGAGAGGTCGCAGCGCACGGTGCCGACCAGTGCGGGCATGACCTGGCAGTCGAGGCCGGGGGCGGAGAAGGCCACCGGAGGCGTGTTGTGCAGCGCCAGCCAGTGCCGCGCCAGCGCGGTCTGGCCCGAGACGTCGCGATCGGCCTTGAGCTCGTGGACGATCCGCTCGAAGGGCACGTCCTGGTGCTCCTGCGCCCCGTTGCAGACGTCACGGGTGCGCAGCAGCAGGGAGCGGAACGTGTCGCCCGGCTCCTGTCGGACGCGCAGCGGCAGGGTGTTCACGAAGAAGCCGACGACGTCCTCGAGTTCGGCGCGGCGGCGGCCGGCCATCGGGGTGCCGACGATCACGTCCTCGTCGCCCGACCAGCGGCCGAGCACCGTCGACCAGGCGGCGACCAGGGCCGCGAAGACGGTGGCCTGGGTCTCGTCGGTGAGCCCGCGCAGCCGGGCGACCAGCTCGGGGGGAAGGGTGATGGGGGCGGTGGCGCCCGCGTAGCTGCGGTCCGCCGGGCGAGGCCGGTCGGTCGGTACGTCGTTGGCGGGCAGGTCGGCGAGCTCCCCGCGCCAGAAGTCCAGCTGCTCGTCGAGGACTCCCTGCTCCCCTCGCTCCCGCTGCCACACGGCGAAGTCGGCGTATTGGAGGGCCGGTTCGGGCAGCTTGGGCTCCTCGCCACCGGCCAGCGCGGCGTAGGCGACGCCCAGTTCGCCCATCAGCAGACCCATCGACCAGCCGTCGACGACGATGTGGTGCACGCACAGGACGAGGACCCACTCGGGCTCCTCGGCGTCGGTGACCTTCAGCAGGGCGGCGCGCAGCAGCGGCGGCTTCGCGAGGTCGAAGCCCTCGGAGGCGGTCCGGGTCACCTCGGCCGTCACGCCGTCGCCGGTGACCTCCCGGACCGGAAGCTCCACGGGGAAGCCGCCGGCCGGGTGGACGACCTGCTCGACCCGGTCGCCGTGCTCCTCGATGCCCGTCCGCAGCACCTCGTGGCGGTCGATCAGCAACTCCAGGGAGCGCCGCAGCGCCTCGGCGTCCAGGTCGCCGCGCAGCCGCAGCGCACCGGAGCCGACGTACATGGCGGAGCCGGGCTGCATCCGCTCGACGACATAGAGGCGCTCCTGCCCGAAGGACAGGTCGGCGCGGGTCTGGTCGCCGCCGCGGCGCGGGATGCGGTCCGCGGCCCGGCCGGCGCCGGCTTCATCCAGCAGCTTGTCGAGGAGCCGCAGCTGCTCGGGCGAGAACGGGGTGCTCAAGAGAATCCTCCGGGGAACGACGATGACGACGGGGCGGCGGGGCGGGGGGATCCGCGCCGGCGGGCGGCGCGGACGGCTCCGGCAGCGGGGCGGGACCTCTCCCGGCGGCCGGGCCGGTGGCGGGCCGGCCGGTCAGCCGGCCGACGCCGCCATCTCCTCGCGCAGGCTCAGCGGACGCATGTCCGTCCACACCTCGTCGATGTGCGCCAGGCACTCCTCGCGGGTGCCGGCCGTTCCCTCGGTCCGCCAGCCGGCGGGCGGTTCGGCGTCCGCACGCCAGATGGAGTACTGGAGTTCGTCGTTGAGCACGACGCGGTACTCGGGCTGCTGCTCGCTGCGCTCGTCGGACATGGGTGTTCCCTCTCGCTCGACTGGGGCCAGTTGACGCGGGCGGGCCGATGCTCCGCCGCACACCGGGGCCGTCGAGGGTGGTGAACTCCGTCGGGCGGTGCGATGCGCCTTCCGGAGCACCCCACCTTGTTCACCAGGCGACTTGCGGCTGCAGGCTCCGGTGCTCGTAAGTCAACCCGGGGGCGGTCGCTTTGTAATGTCGGGGCTTCTCCTGATGCGCGGCCGGGCGGGCGGTCGCGTGGTGCGGGCCCTGCCCCTTGCGTTCGGAGCGGCCGACGACGGCGGCGACCTCGGCCCTCGACGACACGTCGAGCTTCCGGAAGATCCGCCCGAGGTGGGTCTCCACCGTCTTGTGGCTCAGTTCCAGGGCGCGCGCGATCTGCTGGTTGGTGCGCCCGCCACTGACGAGCACGGCGATCTCCAGCTCCCGTTTGCTGAGCGCGGCGAGGCCCGGCCCGGACTCGACGGGTGTGAGGACCGGGGCCGGGCTCGGGGCACGGGGGCCCCGCAGGGCCGCGGCCACCTCGGACTTGAGTTCCAGGGCGAGGCCCAGCAGGTACGGGGAGTCGACGGCGGCCGCGTTCGTCTCGGCGCACGCGGCGTGCCGTACGGCTCCGGCCAGGTCGCCGGCTTCGAGCTGGAGGCGGGCCATGGCCATGGCCAGTTGCGGGACGACACCGGTCAGGCGGCGGGCCTCGGCGATGCGCAGACTGCGGCCGAAGTGCAGGGCGGCCGCCTCGGCCCGGCCGAGCGCGGACTCGGTGGCGGCGAGCCAGTACAGGCCGTCGAGGTGACGGACGGCGACACCGTCGGGGAGCGTGTCGAGGAGCGGGGCCGCCCGGTCGGCGTACTCCCGGGCCCGGTCGCCTTCCCCGGAGCGTACGGCGGCGGCGGCGAGCAGCGCGAGGAGGCGGCCGCGTTCGGCGGGGGGCAGGTCTCCGAGCGGGGGTTCCGTGAGCGCGGCGTCGGCGACGCCGGGCCCGTCACCCGTCTCCAGGGCGTGGGCCAGGCGCTCGCCGAGGAGCCGGGCACGGGCCCGCTTCTCGCGGGCGCCCGGGAGCCGGGAGGCCGCGTCCAGTTCCGCGAGGGCCGCGCCGTGGTCGCCGAGCAGCCGCCAGATGCGCGCGCGGCAGCGGTGCGCGGCGGCGGAGGTGTCGGGGGCGGGGACTCCGGAGTCGGGGGCTCCGAGGGCGGGCGTGCCGGGGACGGCGGAGGTGGTGAGCGCGGCGAGGCTCTCCCGGAGACGGCCGGTCAGGGCGAGCGCGCGACCGAGCAGCAGCCGGGTGGGCGCGGTCCGCCCGGAGTCCGCGTCCAGGTCGATGGCGGTACGGGCCCATGCCGCGGCCTGGACCGGGTCCTGCCACAGTCGCTCGGCGGCGGCGGTCAGCAGGACGCCCGCGCCGGCCGCGTCGCCCTCGACGGCGCTGTGCTCCAGGTGCCGGGCGAGCGGTACGGAGGCGCTGTCGCGCGGGGCGAGCAGGGCGCCGGCCCGTTCGTGGGCGCCCTGGAGCCAGCCGGACCCGGCGGACTGGTAGGCGGCGGCGCGCAGCAGCGGGTTGCGGAAGCGCAGCCCGCGCGCCAGGGCGGTGCCGTGGACCAGGTCCTCGCGCAGCAGTTCGTCCAGCGCGGCGCGCAGGGCGCCGCCTTCCAGCTGGGCGACCCGGCCGAGGGCGGCCACGTCGAAGGGTTCGCCCAGTACGGCGGCGGAGCGGGCCGCCTGCCAGCCCGCGGGCGTGAGACCGCGGAAGTCGCGCAGACAGTCGGTGAGGACCTCGATGGGGAGGGGGAAGGCGGTGCTGCCGCAGTGGTCGGGCACCGCGCGCAGGGCGGCGAACGCCCGCAGGAGTCCGGGGTTGCCGCCGGCCTCGGCCAGCAGGGTCTCGCAGTGGACCCGGCTGAGGTCGTCGGGCAGCAGCGAGAGCGCCTGCTCCTCGCTGAGGGGCTCGGCGGGCGTGCGCCTCAGGCGCCCGTGGGCGGCGGCCTCCGCGAGCAGGCTCCGCAGCATGCCGTCGCCCTGGCGGGGGCGGTGGGCGATCGCGAGCACGATCCGCCCGGCGGGCGGATGGCCGAGCAGATGGGAGAGGAGGTCGAGCGAGGCGCTGTCGGCCCGGTGGCCGTCGTCGAGCGTGATGAGGAGGGGCTGCTCGGCGGCCAGCGCCTCCAGCAGCGCGTGCAACGCGCGTAGAGCGTGATAGCGATCGGACGGGGTGTCCGTGAGCGGGGGCGCCGCGGTGGCGAGCGCCGGGAAGATGCCGGCGAGCCGGGCGACGTGATGGCGGGCGGGCCCTGCCAGTGCGTCGGTGTCGAAGCGGACGAGGAGGTCGTCCAGGGCGTCGACGAAGATGCCGTACGGGACGGCGGAGAGGGTGGTCGTCGCGTGGCCGGAGGCGGTGCGCCAGCCATGGGCGGCCGCGTCGCGGGTGAGCTGGTTCAGGAGGGAGGTCTTGCCACTCCACCGCTCGCCCGGTATCTCCACCACGGTGAGGCGGGGGGACGGTTCGCCCGATGCCTCGAAAAGGGATTCCGCGGTCACCGGATCCATCTTTTCCTCGGTGTTGTCGTTCTTCTGGTCGGTTGCATCGAATGCGATGGCACGGACATCGGACAAGGCAGTCGCCTTTCGGTCTCTCGCGTGGCTCTGGATGCCGATCCCGAATTCCCCGGCGTGGGCCTTCTCGAATTCCCGCGCCTGTTTCCTACTGCCAGCCGAGGGTGTCCTGGGTGGTCATCGTGGTGGTCGTGGCCGGGGCCTCGGATGCCACGACGGCGGTCGGGGCGGCGGGACCGTCCTGGGCCACGGCGGAGAGTCCGGCGGACGAGACGAGGACGGTGAGGACGGCGGCGGCGAGGCGGGCGGCGAAGGTCTTCGACATGACAGGGCTCCTTGGTGGACGGGTGGTGGAAGTGGCCTGATCCGGACAGGGGCTCCGGAACGGCCCGGGGGCTCGTTCCGGCGCTCGTCCCGGCCGGTGATCACCATCCTGTCCGCCCCCCGGCGGCCTTGTCAGCGGTCGGAGGAGGCACGAAGCGGCCTTTGCATAATGCGTCCACCCCTCGGCTACTCATGGGCGGGCGGCGCGATCAGACCCTCGTAGTACGGCGTCATCAGGGGTGCCTCGCAGCGCAGCAGACGGACGCCGCGGAGGGCGGGATCGAGGCCGATGGCCCGCTCGCAGACCTCCCGGGCGACGGACTCGGCGACGGCCAGCGAGGGAGCCGACACGAAGAGGCCGAGGACGGGATGGGGCCGGGCATCGGCATGGAGGGATCCGTGGCGCACACGTTCCTCGGGCCTTCCGAGCGCACATACGCGAACGTCGGCGTCCTCGGGAATACCCATCCCCGGCGGCGGTTCGAGGTGGGCGTGAATCAGGTACATCCTCCGACTGTGCCGCGCCGTGGACCCGCTCTCCACGAAAACGGCCGGGACGCTTTCTGCCATGGCAGAAAGCGTCCCGGCCCGGATGTCCGGATAACCGATATCCGGCCACCACCGGCCGGAATTCGGTACGCGGACGCGCGAGACACACCCGCGGCGACGCCATTCGGAATGCCCGATAAGCGCGATATGACCGACACGCTCCGGCCAATCGAGGCGTTCACCGGACCGGAACGAGGGAGTGTTATCGTGACGCGAATTTCGAGCAGAACCACGCGGGGGGTTCCAGAATGCTGACGACGTTCGGACTGGATGAAATAGCGGAACGGGTGTACAGGACACTCCTGCTCCACCCACAGGGAGAGATCGCGGATATCGCGTCGACCGTCGGACTGACCGCCGACGAGTTCCGCGCGAAGCTCGACCAGCTGAGCACACTGGGATTGCTGCGGGCGCCGTCCGACGACCCCTCGGCGCTGCAAGTCGTCAGCCCCGAGGTGAGCTTCGAGGCGCTGCTCGCCCGGCAGCAGGCGGAACTGGCCGCGCAGCAGCAGCGGATCGCCGAGTCCAGGGCCTTCGCGCAGAAGATGATCGTCGAGTACGCCAACCGGCCGATCGCCTCCCGGCCCGGTGAGCAACTCCTCGTCGGAATCGACGAGATACGCGCGGAGATAGCCCGGCTGACCAAGGGCATCACGACCGAGGTGATGTCCTTCGCCCCGGACGGCGCGCAGGACGCGGACACGCTGGAGGCGTCGAAGCCGCTGGACGCGGAGGTACTGGGCCGGGGCGTGCGGATGCGCACGGTGTATCTGGACTCCATCCGCAACAACCCGCCCAGCGTGGCGTACGCGGACTGGCTCGCCGAGGCGGGCGGGCAGATCAGGACCGTCGCCTCCCTGCCCATCCGGATGATCATCATCGACCGGTCGATCGCCATCATCCCGGTGGACGGCGAGGACGCCGGCGCGAGCGCCGTCGTGCTGCGCGGCCACGGCACACTGGCGGCGCTGTGCGCACTGTTCGACCGGGTGTGGGAGTCGGGAGAACCCCTGGGCAAGGCCCGGACGCGCGACGCGCGGGGGCTGACCGCCCAGGAGCGCGAGGCCCTGCGCCTGCTCAGCCAGGGGCTCACCGACGAGGCCATCGCCAAGCGCCTCGGCGTCTCGCCGCGCACCGCGCGCCGGATCGCCGCCGACGTCATGGAACTCCTCGGCGCCAAGAGCCGCTTCCAGGCGGGCCTCCTGGCGGCCCACCGCGGCTGGCTCCCCGCAGACACCGTCTGACCCCGCCCCGCCCCGGGCGGGGCGGGGCGGGGCGGCGGGCGGCGGGCGGCGGGCGGCGGGGCCTCCCCGGGATCAGGCGAACACGCGGTCCTGGGCGTGGGAGCGCAGGTCGCGGGACTTGCGCAGGTCACGGGTCGAGACCGTCTTCTTGAGCCAGCGGTCCGTACCGTCGTAGCGCGACGTGAACGCGCGCCGGCCGTGCACCGCCAGATAGTTGTCCACGAAGAGCAGCGAGCCAGCGCCGACGACCACGTCCCGCATCACCTTGTCCAGCGCGTCGACGAGCGCGTCGAGAGCGGCGCGCCCCTCCTCGTCGCCGGGGGTGTGGCGCATGAAGAACGGGTCGATGCGCAGGTACGGATCCTCCGGCGCGCCGAACAGCACGGCCACCGCCTCGGGTTCGTCCCGCATCTGCTGGAGCTTCGCCAGCGAGGGGGCGTCCGGGTCGACGGCCCGCAGCTGCCGCAGGTGCTCGTCGTCGGGGAGGATGAAGTACCGCTTCTGCTGGAGCACGGCCCGGTGCTCCTCGCTCAGCTCGATGTCCCGGACGGACGCCAGGGTCGTCGGGACCTCGTCGACGTTGCGCACGCCGAACAGGCCCAGGTAGTCACAGCGGTACGGGTGGAAGCCGTCCTCCGTGTGCCACTCCAGGAGCACGTCGCTGCCGTGCCCGCTCTGCTCGCCCTCCTCGCCGGGGATCGGCAGGACGTTCTGCACGAGCCGCCCCCGCTGGAGCGTCGACCAGCCGAAGACCTCGCCGAGGCAGACGGTGAGGAGGGCGAGGTACGCCTCCTCGCGGCGGGTCGAGGTGCTGTCCGCGGCCGCCGTCCAGTGCAACGGGGTCGGTCCGACACGCCCGTCGTCCACCGGCAGTCCGCGCACCATGCATGCGGCGGCGGGCTCCCGGGTGCGGAAGTCCTGGAGGAAGCCCCGCAGCCCGGCGGGCACGTCCGGCGCAAACCGCCACAGCTCGTCGCTGAAGGAGGGCTCCGCGGGGTCGAGACCGGTCTCCAGGAGCCGGGCGACGACCGCTTCCAGCTGGTCGATCTCGGCGGTGGACAGGTCGTAGGTGAGGACGGACGACATGGTTCTCTCTCTCGATCTCGAAGGTACGAAGGGCGGGCGCGGCGGGGCGCCGGACGGCACGGCTCAGCCCTGGGCCAGCAGCGCGGCGACTTCCGCGTCGGTCAGCGAGGCCAGCTCCGCCAGCGCCCGCTCGACCTCCTCGTCGTCGGCCGTCAGGATCCGGCCGTCACGCGCTTCGTCGGCGATGCTCTCGACGGTCAGCTCACCGCTGATCAGTCCGGCCAGTGGCAGTTCCAGACCGAAGGCGGCACGGACCCGCACCACGATCCGGGTGGCCTGCAGCGAGTGACCGCCGAGCGTGAACAGGTCGTCGGTGACCGACACCTCGGGCAGCCCCAGCACCTCGCACCAGATGCGGGCGACCTCGCGCTCGAAGGGGTCTCGCGGTGCGACGGCCGCGCTCTCTCGGCGCACACCGGGCTCCGGCAGCCCGCCCCGGTCCAGCTTCCCGTTGGCCCCGGTGGGCAGTTCGGCGAGCCAGACGAAGGCGGACGGGATCATCGCCGCCGGCAGCCGCTGGGCGAGGTGGCCGCGCAGCTCGGCCGTCGGGACCTCGTCCCCGGCGGCCACCAGATAGCCGACGAGGGCCGGCTCGCCCGCCACGGTGCGCACCACCACGGCGACTTCGGCGAGCGCCGGATGGCCGCCCAGCACCGCCTCGACCTCGGCCGGCTCGACCCGGTGGCCCCGGATCTTCACCTGCCCGTCGAGGCGCCCCAGGAAGTCGATGGTGCCGTCCGGCGACCAGCGTGCCCGGTCCCCGGTGCGGTAGAGCCGCATGCCGCTCACGAACGGGTCCGGCACGAACCGCTCGGCGGTCAGCCCCGGCCGGCCGAGGTAGCCACGGGCCACCTGGACGCCGCCGATGTGCAGCTCCCCCGGCACTCCGACGGGCAGCGGCGCGCCGCGCTCGTCGAGCACGTACAGCCGGACCCCGGGCGCCGGTCCGCCGATCGGCAGCCGTACCCGGTCCGTGCCGCCGGGCTCCACCTCGTACGCGGTCACCTCGATCGCGGCCTCGGTCGGCCCGTACAGGTTGTGCAGCTCCACTCCCGGGAGCAGCGCGTGGAACCGCGCGGCGACCGCGGGCGGCAACTCCTCGCCGCTGCACACGACCCGGCGCAGCACGCGCGCGCAGTCGGCGGCGGCGGGCTCCTCCAGGAAGGTCCGGAGCATCGACGGCACGAAGTGGCAGGTGGCGACGGATTCCCGCCGGATCAGTCCGGCGAGGTACGTGGGGTCCTGGTGGCCTCCCGGGCGGGCGAGCACCATCGTGCCGCCGGCGCTGAGCGGCCACCACAGCTCCCAGCCGGAGACGTCGAAGCCCACGGGGGTCTTCTGCAGGACGGTCTCCCCCGGCGCGAGCCGGTGGGCGCGCTGCATCCAGTCCATCCGGTTGACGACACCGGCGTGCTCGTTCACCACGCCCTTGGGGCGCCCGGTCGAGCCGGAGGTGTGCAGGACGTACGCCATGTTCCGCGGGGACGACACGGCCTCGGGGCGGACCGTCGGGCGGTCGTCGGCCGCGCCCTCGTCGAGGCGGATCACGACGGGTCCGCCGTCGGCGGCGACCGCGTCGGCGAGGGTGCCGGCGGCCAGCTCACCGGTGGTGAGCAGGACGGCGGGCCGGACGTCCTCCAGCTGCGCGGCGAGCCGGGCCGCGGGGTAGCCGGGGTCCAGCGGCAGATAGCCGCCGCCGGACTTGAGGACGCCGAGCAGGGCGGCGACCAGCGCGGCGCCGCGCGGCAGGCATACGGCGACGGCCTGGTCGGGTGTGGTGCCGAGGTCGCGCAGCAGCCAGGCGATCCTGTTGGCGCGCGCCTCCAGTTCCCCGTAGGTGAGCCGGGCGTCGTCGGCGACGACGGCGAGCGCGGCGGGGTCCCGGTCGACCTGCCGCTCGAACGCCTGGTGCAGCAGCTCGGGCGGCGCCTCGGTGGTGTCGGCGCCGCTCAGCTCGTCCACGATCCACCGGCGGTCGGCCTCGGGGAGCACCGGCAGGTCCGCGGCGGGCGTGCACGGCGGGCGGGGAGCGGCGTCGAGGAGGGTGGCGAAACCGTCGAGGAGCCGGCGGACGGTGTCCTCGGTGAACAGGTCCGCCGCGTAGACGACATGGCCGGCGAGCCGCCCGTCGGGCTGCTCGGTCAGATGCAGGGAGAGTTCGAACTGGGCGCCGGGAGCGGGGAGTTCGAAGGGCTCCGCGTGGACCTCGCCGGCCTGCCACTCGGTCAGCGGGGTGTTCTGGAGCGCGAGCGCGACGCGCACCAGCGGCGGCCGGCCACCGGACCGCTCGGCTCCGGCCAGGCGCACCATCTCGTCGTAGGGGAAGTCCTGGTGCGGGTAGGCCGCCAGGCACAGCTCACGGACGCGGCCGAGCAGTTCACCGAAGGTCGGGGTCCCGGACAGGTCGACGCGCAGTGGCAGGGTGTTGACGAAGAGGCCGAGCGCGTCGGCCGTGCCGGGGCGGTTGCGGCAGGCCGCCGGCGTGCCGACCACCACGTCGTGCTGGCCGGTCCAGCGGGACAGGACGGTCGCGAAGGCGGAGAGCAGCACCATGTACGGGGTCGCGTTGCGGGCGGCGCCGTAGGTCCTCAGTCGCTCGGCCTGCTCGGCGCCGACCTCGAACGGCAGCGCGGCGCCGCGCCAGGACTGGCTGCTGGGCTGGGGGACGTCGAGCGGGAGTTCCAGCGCGGCGGCGCCGTCGAGGGCACCGGTCCAGAACGCCTCGGCGGCGGCGCGCTCGGCCTCCCCGTGCTCGTACGGGCGGACGGTCGGCAGGGGCCCGGGCAGCGGGCGGCCGGCCAGGGCGTCCTTGTAGGCGGAGCCGAGTTCGCGCAGCAGCACGCCGAGCGACCAGCCGTCGACCGCGATGTGGTGCGCGACGATCCCGAGGCACCATTCGTCGGCGGCGAGTCGCACCAGGGTGGCGCGCAGCAGGGAGCCCGACGCCAGGTCGAAGGGGGCCTCGCCGAGGGCGTCGAGGGCGGCACGGCATGCGGCCTCGCAGGCGGCGGCGGGCTCCGCGGACACGTCCACGACCGGGATGTCCAGCGGCTCCGCGGGGCGGGCCGAGACCATCAGGGTGCCGTCCTGCGCGGTGTGGAAGGCGGCGCGCAGGGCGGGGTGGCGGGCGACGAGGGCGTTGAGGCAGCCGGTGAGCAGCTCGGCCGAGACCGGTCCGCGCAGCCGGACACCGCCGGCGATGTGGTACGCGCTGCCCGCGCCCATCTCCGCGAGGAGCCACATCCATTCCTGGGCGCGGCCGGCTCGCACGGGAGCGCCGGTGTCGGTCAGGGCGTCGCCGGCGTTCGGCACGTCGCCGCCGGCGCGCGCCGCACCCGAGGCGGTGGCGTCCTTGGAGGGCCGCCACTGTCCGAGGCGGTCCTCCAGTTCCGCGGTGGTGATGCCGTCGAGCAGCCGCTCGACGGGTACTTCGGCGCCGGTCGACCGGTGCAGGGCCGCGGCCAGCCGGACCGCGCGCAGCGAGTCCAGGCCGAGGGCGATGAGCGGCATCGTCCGGTCGAGTTCCGCCGCCGGCGTGCCGATCACGACGGCGACGCCCTCGGCGACGACGGACGGGGCGGCTGCGGAGCCGGCGGTGTCGGCGGATGCTTCGGAGCCGGCCGCGGGACGCGGCGCGGCGACCCGCTTGAGCCCGTCGGAGGCCCACAGGTCGCGGCAGGTGGAACGGCGGATCTTGCCGCTCGTGGTGCGGGGGATGGTGCCGAGGCGCACGAGCGCGATGTCGCGCGGCGCCAGGCCGTGCTCCGCGGCCACGGCCTCGCGCACGGCGGCCAGGACGCCGGGGGCGTCGTCGGGGGTGAACCCGCGGGCCACCTCGTGGACGAGGACGACCTGCTCCTCGCCCCCGTCGTCGACGGAGAAGGCGGCGGAGCGGGTCGGCTGGAGCAGCGGGTGGGCGCGCTCGGCGGTCTGCTCGACGTCCTGCGGATAGTGGTTCCGGCCGCGCACCACCATCAGGTCCTTGATGCGGCCGGTGATGAACAGCTCGCCCTCGGACGTGAAGGCCAGGTCTCCGGTGCGCAGGAACGTGCGCCCGGGGTGGGCGTCGAGCGTGGCCTCGAAGGTGCGGGCGGTCTCCTCCGCGCGCTCCCAGTACCCGGCGGCGACGGACGGGCCGCTGATCCACACCTCGCCCACCTCGCCCTCGGCGCAGGGGCGGCCGTCGGCGACGACGAGGACCAGGTCCACGCCCTGGGGGGTGCCGCAGCCGGTCAGCGAGAGACGGGGGCGGGCGTCCTCGCCCGCGGGTTCGGCGCTGCCGCGTTCGAGCGCGGCACGGTCGAGTTCGAGGACACGCGGTGCTGCCCCGCGGGTCGGGCCGCCGGTGGCGAACAGGGTCGTCTCCGCCAGGCCGTAGCAGGGGTGGAAGGCGCGCGGGGAGAACCCGGAGACCTCGAACGCGGCGGCGAACTGGGCCATGGTGGAGGGGCGGACGGGCTCGGCGCCCATCATCGCGTGGCGCCAGCTGGACAGGTCGAGCGCCGCCCGGTCCTCCTCGCCGATGCGCCGGACGCATTCGAGGTAGGCGAAGTCGGGGGCGGCGGAGACGGTGCCCCGGGTGCGGCTGATCGCGTCCAGCCAGAGCAGGGGCCTGCGCAGGAACGTCATCGGAGCCATCAGGACGCTGGGGAAGCCGGCGTACAGCGGCTGCAGGATGCCGCCGATCAAACCCATGTCGTGGTACGGCGGGAGCCAGCTCACACCCCGGCTGTCGGGGCCGGAGTCGACGGCCTGCGCGATGGTGGCCGAGTTGTGCACGAGGTTGTCGTGCCGGACCATCACGCCCTTGGGGCGGCCGGTCGAACCGGAGGTGTACTGGAGGAACGCGAGCGCGTCCGGCCGGGGACCCCGCCCGTCCCACGTCTCGGCGAGTTCGGCGGGCAGCTCGTCCGTGATGAGCCAGCCGGGGAACGCGGTGGCGGACAGCTCCGGGTACTGGGCGTCGAGGGCGGTCGCGGTGGCCCGGTCGCTGAGCGCGAGCACCGCTCCGGCGTCGGTGGCGGCGGCCAGCACCATCGGTACGCCGTGCCGGCCCGCCGGCAGGTGGACGGGGACGGCGACCACCCCCGCGTACAGGCAGCCGAGGAATCCCACCACGTAGTCCACGCCCGGCGGGTACAGCAGCACCGCCCGCTCGCCGGCGAGTCCGCGCGCACCGAGCGCGGCGGCCACCGTCCTCGCCCTGCGGTCGATGTCCGCGTAGCTCAGTACGAGTTCGCCGGTGTCGGCGAGGAACTCGAAGGCCGTGCGGTCCGGTGTGCCGTCCGCGCGATCGCGCAGGATGTCGACGAAAGTCCCGCCGCGGGGACGGAGCGCTGAGTGCACGGTGGTGCTCCTGGGGTAGCTGCGGCCGTACGCCGTGACAGCGGGCCGGTCGGGGAAAGGGGCTGGTCAGGCCGGGTTCACAGCAGGGCCGGGGCGGCGCAGGCCGCCACGAACCTGCTGAACAGGTGGTCTTCGTGGGCGACTTCGGGATGCCACTGCACGCCCAGGACGAAGCGCTTGGCCGGGTCCTCGACCGCCTCGGCGAGGCCGTCGTCGCTGAGCCCGGTGACCCGCAGGGAACCGGGGTCGGCGACGCCCTGGTGGTGGTGGGAGTTGACGACGGCCTCGGTGCCGTAGACGGAGGCGGCCAGGGAGCCCTCGGTGAAGCGCACCGGATGCTCGCCGAACACACCGGGCTCGGGGAGGTGCCCGGTGTGACCGAGCACGTCGGGCAGGTGCTGGTGGAGCGAGCCACCGTAGAGGAGCGTCAGCAGCTGCAGACCGCGGCAGATGCCGAGGACCGGGAGGTCGCGCTCCAGCGCCCCGCGCAGCAGGAGCAGCTCGCCGGCGTCCCTGCCGGGGGCCGGCGGGTCGGTACGCGGGTGGCGGGGCTGCCCGTAGCGCTCGGGGTCGATGTCGGCGCCGCCGGGCAGCATCAGCCCGTCGAGCCGGTCGAGGACCGCGTCGTCGAGGTCGTCGGGGGGCAGCACGACGGCCCGGCCGCCGTTGGCCGCGATCCCCCGCACATAGCTCTGCTGGATCATCGTCGCCTGGGTGTCCCAGATGTCCCACCGGGCGCGGTCCTGGTAGGCGGCGATGCCGATGACGGGGCGGCTCATCGCGTACCGCCTCCGACGCCGGCGGGGACCGGGGCGGGCAGGGAGTCCGGCGAGACCGTGCGCAGCGACGAGGCGCACAGCGCCAGCGCGTCCTGGAGCAGCGGGGAGTCGCCGGCGAGCGGAGCGCCGTACGGGGTGCGGGTGCGCAGCGCGGCGACGCGGCGGGCGAGCTCGTCCGCCGGAGCCGTGTCGCGCACGGCGGCCACGAAGACGTCGGCCAGTTCGGTGAAGTCCTCGCCGGAAAGGCCCTGGTAGGTAGCCTCGTTGAGACCGATGCGGACGCCCTGGCCGGTGAAGCCCGGCAGGCCGGCCATGAAGTTGACGCGCAGTCCGGCGGCGAAGAGCCGGTCGCTGGCCACCTTCGCGAGGACGCCGTCCGCCTCGGGGTCGAGCCACAGCTGGTGTCCCGCGGAGTAGCCCCGGTCGGCGGCCACCACGGTGAGTCCGCGCTCGGTGAGCAGCTCGCCGAAGCGACGGGTGTTCGCGACGACGGCGCGGGCGTACTCGAAGCCGCCGAAGTCACGGAACTCGAGCAGGGATATGCCGAGGCTGATCGTCGCCGCGAAGTGATGGTTGCTGATCATGAAGTCCTGGGTCTCGCGGATGCGCCGCTCGACCTCCTTGTTCCGCGTCAGCAGAACGGCCTTCTGCGGGCCGGGGAACGTCTTGTGGGTGGAGCCGCCGAAGCTGTCCGCGCCCTCGTCGAGCGGGTTGCGGAACACTCCGGCGAGCACCAGGCCCAGCCAATGGCTGGCGTCGACGTGCACCAGCGTCTCGGGGCTCACCCGGCGGACCGTGGCCACCAGGCTCGCGACGTCCAGGGGGAAGAGGCAGTGCGACTGGTCGACGTAGAGCAGCGTCGGGCGCACCCGGCCGAGGAGCTCGGCGGCGTGGTCCAGGTCGAGCGCGTGGGGGTCGTCGCCGGTCAGGAACTCGACTCGCAGACCGAGCCGTTCGGCGACCTGCGGGGTCGCGTAGTGGCCGCCGAGGTCCGGGCTGATCGTGACGACGGTGGAGCCGGGCTCGCCGCCGAGCGTGGCCAGCGCCAGGGTCATGGCGTTGAGGCCGCTGAGCGGGCGGACGGTGACGTAGTCGGCACGGCCGAGCTCCTCCAGGAGCGGGACGGTGAGGCCCATCTCCAGGTCGCGCAGGTGCTGGGCGCCGCGGAAGTGCCAGCCGTCCGGGTTGTCGCTCTCGTTGAAGAAGTAGCGGTGGTACGCGTCGAGCATCATCGGCAGCTTGGCGATACCGGACATGGCCGTCTCGGACGGGACCATGCTGAGGGTGCGGTTCGCGTGCTCCTCGTTGCGCACGAGCAGCCGCATGACGTCGCCGAGGGTCGGGCTCTCGTACGGCATGGTCTTGTCCTTTCCATCGGTGGTCACGGGTGGGTGGTCCTCTCGTGCAGGCGGGCGCCGGCGACCATCACCTGGCCGAGCGCGATGCCTCCGTCGTTGGTCGGGACCTGCTGGTGGACGTACGCCTCGAATCCCGCCCTGCGCAGCTCGACCAGGCAGTTGACGAGCAGGAACTCGTTGAGGAAGACGCCGCCCGAGAGCGCGACCTGGGTGGTGCCGAGCGTCCGGCGGATCTCCTCGCACCGCTCGGTCACCATCGCGACCACGGAGGAGTGGAACCGGCGGCTGACGGTCTCCACGGCGGTGCCGCGCGCCAGGTCCGCCGCGATCTCGCGGACGACCGGGCGCGGGTCGATCTCCACCACGCCGTCCCGTTCGGTCCGGCCGAAGGCATACGGCTCGGCCAGGGTGAGATCCCGGCCCAGCAGACCTTCCAGCTCGATCGGTCCCTGCGCCTCGTGCTCGGCGTGGGAGCAGATGCCGACCAGCGCGGCGACCCCGTCGAAGAGGCGCCCCATGCTGGAGGCGAGCGGGGCGTTGATGGAGCGCCGCACCATCGTGGTGTAGACGTGCCGGGCCTGCTCGTCGAGGACGTCCAGGGCGGGGAAGGCCGCGTGGGCGGCGTCCGGGTCGTCGTCGAAGGCGTCGAGGGCGAGGGCGAAGCCGGTACGGATCGGCTCCGTGACGGCCTTGTCCCCGCCGAGCAGCGGGATCGGCCGCAGATGGGCGGCGCGGTCCACGGAGGCGAAGGAGCCGTGCAGGAACTCGCCGCCCCAGATGGTGCCGTCCTCGCCGTAGCCGGTGCCGTCGAAGACGACCCCGAGGGTGGCGCCGTCGATCCGGTTCTCCGCCATGCAGGAGGCCATGTGGGCGTGGTGGTGCTGGACCGGGAACACCTCGCGCGACGCCTCGTCGTCGGCGAGGACCCGGGAGCGGAAGGAGGGGTGCATGTCGACCGCGACGACGGCCGGCTCCAGCTCGTACAGCTCGGCCAGATGGGCGGCGGTGTGCCGGTGCGAGGCGAAGGTCTCGTCGTTCTTGAGGTCGCCGATGTGCTGGCTGACGTAGACCTCCTCGCCGGAGCCGAGCGCCACGGTGGTCTTCAGCTCGGCGCCGTACGCGAGGATCTGCGGCAGGTCGCCCGCGACGGGGACGGGGTACGGGGCGTAGCCGCGGGCCCGCCGGACGAAGCTGACGAGCGGCTCGGCGAGTTCGGGGTGGACCGAGCGGCGGACGACGGAGTCGTCGACCCTGATGTGGATGTCCCGGTCGTGGTGCAGGACCAGGTCGGCCACCTCGAAGAGGTCGCGCAGCGCCTCGTCGTTGCGGTAGGCGATGGGGCTGCCGGAGATGTTGCCGCTCGTCATCACCAGGACGTCGAGCCCGGGCCGTTCGAGCAGCAGATGGTGCAGCGGCGCGGACGGCAGCATCACACCGAGGTTGGGGTTGCGCGGCGCGATCGACTCCGGCAGCGCGAGCCCGGCGGCCTTGCGCAGCAGCACGACGGGCCGGGCCGGGGAACCGAGCAGCTCGCCGTCGCCCTCGTCGAGCTCCACGAAGCGGGCGGCGGAGGCGATGTCCTCCACCATCAGGGCGAAGGGCTTGGAATCACGGCGCTTGCGCCGGCGCAGCAGGGCGACGGCTTCCGCGTTGCGCGCGTCCGCGACCAGGTGGAAGCCGCCGACGCTCTTGACGGCCACGATCCGGCCGGCGGCCAGGGCCGCCGTCGTCGCGGTCAGCGCCTCGTCCTCCTGGGCGATCTCGCCCTCGGGCGAGGAGAGGGTCAGCCGGGGCCCGCAGTCGGGGCAGGCGTTCGGCTGGGCGTGGTAGCGCCGGTCCGCGGGGTCCTCGTACTCGGTCCGGCACCGCTCGCACATCCGGAAGACCGCCATGGTGGTCTGTTCCCGGTCGTACGGCAGGTGCCGGATCAGCGAGTAACGGGGCCCGCAGTGCGTGCAGTTGGTGAAGGGGTAGCGGTGCCGGCGGTCCGCCGGGTCCCGCACCTCCGCCAGGCACGCGTCGCACACGTGCGAGTCGGGCGCCACGATGGTGCCGGCCCGGCCGTCGCGTACGCTCTCGCGGATCTCGAACCCGCTGTACTCGTCGGCCGGTGCCAGGTCGTCGCGGCTCTCGATCCGCACCTCGTTGACCCGCGCCAGCGGCGGGGCCTGGGTGCTCAGCGCCTCCTGGAAGGCGCCGAGCACGTCGGACGGTCCGCACACCAGAGTCTGCACACCGTGGTTGTCGTTGAGCACCCAGCCGGTCAGTCCGAGTCGGTGGGCGAGGGTGTGGACGAAGGGCCGGTAGCCCACGCCCTGCACCACGCCGTTGACCCGGATCAGCCACTGGCTCGGACGGGAGTCGTGGACGCTCTCCACGGACCCGGTGTCGGTGATCTGCTGCACTGGACCGCTCCGCTCAGCAGAGACGCGGGAGTTCCGCGCCCTGCAGTTCCTCGATCGTGGTGACCTTGCCGCCGGCATCCGTCATCTCGACCGCGGCCTCGGCCCGGTCGGTGATCTCGCCGATGACCACGGCCTGCTTGCCGTACGGGTGCGCGTGCAGGGCGGCCAGGACCTCGTCCACGGCCTCGGGGGCGACGAAGAGGGCGAGGCAGCCCTCGTTGGCGGCGTTGATCGGGTTGATGCCGAGCATGTCCGAGGCCATGCGGGTGGCGAACTCGATCGGCAGCGCCTCCTCCTGGACCGAGACGACCCGGCCGACGGCCGAGGAGTACTCGTGCAGGACGGCGTTGAGGCCGCCGCGCGTCACGTCGCGCATGGAGTGCACCGCACCGCGCTCGATCAGCCCGTCGAGCTCGGCGATCATGCCGTTCAGCGGCGCGCAGTCGCTGAGGACGTTGGTCTCGAAGCCGAGGCCCTCGCGGACGGACAGCAGGTGGACGGTGTGGTTGCCGATCGGACCGCTCAGGATGATCCGGTCGCCGGGGCGGACCGAGGTCATGCGCAGCGGCTCACGGTGGAAGACGCCGACGCCGGTGGTGTTGAGGAAGATCTGGTCCGCCTCGCCCACGCCGACGACCTTGGTGTCACCAGCGACGATCTTGACGCCGGCCTCCTTGGCGGTGTCCCGGATCGACTCCAGGACGCGGTGCAGGGTGGAGATCGGCAGGCCGGTCTCCAGGATCATCGCCAACGTCAGGTACTCGGGCTTCGCACCGACCACGGCCAGGTCGTTGACCGTTCCGCAGACGGCGATCTTTCCGATGTCGCCGTTTCCGAAAAGCGGCGGGTCGACCACGAAGGAGTCGGTGGTCAGTGCGATGTTGCCGGCCGGGACCGGCAGCATCGCGCTGTCTTCCATTTCCCCTGTGTAGACGTCCCCCAGCACATCCACCACGAAATCGACCAGCTCCCGACTGAGTCGGGCCCCGGTGCCGTGGTCAAGGACGATCTTCTGATCCAGCAAGGACTTCGTGCTCATTGCAGCGAGCCGTCTCTTTCGGCTGTAGGTGGATGGCGCGACGGAGGAGGACCCTGCCGTCTGCCGGTTGTTCAGGAATTGCGGGTCACGGGGTCTGGACGACCTTGCGGGGCAGCGCGCCCTCGCTGTCGATCACGCGCAGGATCTCGGCGGAGTCCACGACCGTCGCGCAGTACCCGGCCAGCCAGTCCAGGGCGCGGACCTTGTCGGCCTCCTTGGCGGAGACGACACAGTCGCTGGGGACGTAGACGTTGTAACCGCGGAAGAAGGCGTCGGCGGCGGTCGTCTGGACGCAGATCTGGCCCTGCATGCCCGTCACCAGGACGGTGTCGACACCGAGCGCCTGCAGGCGCTCGTGCAGGTCGGTCTCGTAGAAGCCGCTGTCCTTGTTCTTCTCGACGAGGATGTCGGTGTCCTCCAGGAAGACCGGGAGGATCTCCGCGCCCTTGCTGCCCTTCTGCGAGGGGACGATGCCGTTGTGGAGCTCCACGTTCGGGTCGTCGGGCAGGTTGATCAGCTGCAGGTGGACGACGTGGTGACCACGCTTGCGCATCTCGTGGAGGAAGCCGGAGAAGGCCGGGGTGGCCTCGGTGACGGCGTCGATGCGCTCCTGGTTCTTGTGGACCATGTCGTACTGGAGGTCGTTGGTGAGAACAGCGATCTTGCTCATTCGTATCTCCTCGAAAAGCGAGCGTGGATTCCTCGCGGAGCTTCTCCGCGAGACGCATTCCATGGGCCGAAGAATCTCCCGGAAACCAGGTCCGTAAGTAGTCGGGGAAACCCCCGACCCCCGGCCCCGACATCACCCGAAGACGCGGTGCTCCGGGGTGTGTGCCATTTCGGCCAGAAGGCCGTGGTATTCCCGCATCAGTTCCTCGATGCGGCCGGCGGTGAACTGCTCGGTGCGGTAGAGGACGATGCAGTGGGCGCGCTCGGCGTCGTGGCGCAGCCGGATGTTGAGGGGGCGCAGCACGTGCTGCCGTTCGGGGATGAGCGGCTCCATCCGCAGGTCCCCGAGGGTGTCCGGGGTGTCGAACTCCTCCTCGGCGGTGAACTGCACGTGGAACAGCCGGGCCAGCAGCCCGGGGTCCGGCAGGTGCGGCTCCAGCAGGTGCGGCGGCAGGTCGTGGTGTGCGAAGTCGGCGGCCGTGCCGGCCTTGATCTGCTCCAGGAGCTCGCCGAGCGTCGGATCGGCGGACAGATCGGTGCGGACGACCACGTCGTTGGAGAAGTCCGCGACGAGATCGCGTACATCACTGGTGTCGCGGAAGGAGATCGGCGCCCGTACGCAGATGTCCCGCTGGCCCGAGCGCCGGGCGAGCAGCGCCGTGAAGGCGGCGAGGCCCACCGTGTACAGCGTGGTGGCGCGCTCGGTCGCGAGCCGGCGGATCGCCGCGTACAGCTCCTCGGGCATCGGTACGTCGACGCCGGTGCCCCGCTGCGAGGGAACCGGGGGCAGCTCCAGGTCGGTGGGGAGCACGGCCTGTTCGGCTCCCGCGAGCCGCTCCGTCCAGTAGGCGATCAACTCGGCGCCACGGGGCCCGTCGAGCCGCTCGCGATGCCAGGCGGCGAAGTCGGCGAACTGTACGCGCAGCGGCTCCAGAGGCGCGGGTACGCCCGCCTGGGCGGCGGTGTAGTGGGCGCCGAGATCGCGCACGACGACCTCCACCGTCCGGGCGTCACCGATGATGTGATGCACCATCAGGAAGACGATGTGGTCGTCGTCGGCGAGCCGGAGCAGCTTCAGCCGGGCGAGCGGCCCGCGCTCCAGGTCGAAGGGCCGGTCATCCTCCTCCCACACGAACGCCGCGAAGTCCTCCGAGGCGGCCGTCTCGATCACCTCGACCGGCAGCCGCAGGGTCGGGGCGACCACCTGGGTCAGCACCCCGGCCTCCACCCGCAGCGAGCTGCGCAGGGTCTCGTGCCGGGCCACGACCGCGTTCCACGCCTCTTCGAGGAGCGGGACGTCCAGCACGCCGTACAGCCGCACGGCGGCCAGGATCGCCGGGGCGGGCCCCGCGCTGCCCGCGAGCCCCTCCCACATGCCCTCCTGCGTGACCGCGGCCCGGAACCTCGACTCCCCCGCCGTCCGCGGGAGTACCGGTATGCCGTCGGCGGCGGCCCCCCTTCGGCGACGCATCAGCGCCGCCTCCAGGCGGGCGCGGGCCGCCTGATCCGTCCTGTCCAGCTGTGCTCGCGTCATGCACCGATGGGATCAACCCGGCGGCGCTCCGGGCAGTCGGGAGGATCCCCGACGACCACGGGCCCGACCGCCGCCGCCGTAGCGTTCACCTGTAGCGCATTGCAATGAACAGTCGAAGGAGCATTGCATTATCCCTCAAGGCATTGCAACGATTTCCCTGCCTTGACCTGCACTTATTCAGTCATTGCGCAACGACGACGTTGCCAGATCAATGAACGCAACGTAGCTTTTCCCTCATCGGAAACAGCGGGTCGACAGAACGCCCGCCGTAGAAGCAGGAGAAGAGTCATGCAGAAGTTCGACACCCCCGCCCCCGTCTCCACCGTCCTCGACATCCCGGCCGGCCGCGTCCAGATCATCGCCGCCGACCGCAAGGACACCGTCGTCGAGGTCCGGCCCAGCAACGCCTCGAAGAGCCGCGACGTGAAGGCGGCGGAGCAGACCACGGTCGAGTACACCGACGGAGCCCTGCGGATCGCCGTACCGGCGAAGAACCAGTACCTCGGCCCTTCCGGATCCATCGAGGTCACCGTGCAGCTGCCCGCCGGCTCCCACGTCGAGGGGAAGGCGGCGAGCACCGAGTTCCGGGCCGTCGGCCGCCTCGGCGACATCGCCTTCGACGGCGCCTACCACCACATCAAGATCGACGAGGCCGCGAGCCTCCGCCTCACCGCGGTCGACGGCGACGTCCAGGTCGGCCGGCTGAGCGGCCCGGCGCGGATCAGCACCATGAGGGGTGACATCCGGATCGCCGAGGCGATGCGCGGCACCGTCGTACTGAGCACCCAGCAGGGCGACATCGCGGTCGGCGCCGCCGCCGGCGTCTCGGCCTCCCTGGACGCCGGCACCTCGTCGGGCCGCATCAGCAACGGGCTCAGGAACGACGGCGCCCCGGAACTCGACATCCACGCGACCACGTCCCAGGGCGACATCGCCGCCCGCAGCCTGTGACCCGCGACCCGTCACGCCCCAGGGCGGCGCACCCCGACTTCCGGTCGGCGTACGCCGCCCTGTCGGCGTTCCCGGCCGTCCCCTCGCCGACGGCGGTTCCGTCGGTCCCCGGGACGACCGCTCTCCCTCACTCGCCGGAAGCGAACCGGGCCAGCCCGGCCGGCGTACGGAGGCGGTACACCTCACGGACACCGACGACGAGGTCGCGGTCCTTCAGCAGCCGAACGATCCGCAGCGCGAGGAGTGAGTTGCCGCCGAGCTCGAAGAAGTCGTCGTCCGGCCCCACCTCGGCGTGGAACAGCTCCCGCCAGACGCCGAGCACAC
This sequence comes from Streptomyces sp. NPDC056527, assembly GCF_042794475.1. Lineage (NCBI taxonomy): Bacteria > Bacillati > Actinomycetota > Actinomycetes > Kitasatosporales > Streptomycetaceae > Streptomyces > Streptomyces sp. NPDC056527. Next base: position 75,786 of record NZ_JBHTTQ010000002.1, on the reverse strand, counting down.
CGTCCAGCGCCGGGGCGCCGGCGGACGCGGGCGCCGTGGGCGCCGCGACCGGGCCGGTCTCCGGGGTCTTGTGCGGCGCGGTGTCGGGCGCGGTGTCGGGCGCCGGGAGACGGGCCGTGTCCACCTTGCCGTTGACGGTCAGCGGCAGCGCGTCCACCCGGGTCAGGGTCGTCGGCATCATGTACTCGGGGAGCACACGCGCGGCGTGCCGCCGCACCTCCGCCGTGTCCGCGCCGTCGAGGACCGTGTACGCGTCCAGCCGCACCTCCCCGGCCGCGTCCCGGCCCAGCACCACGGCCGCCGCGACGACGGCCTCGTGGGCGAGCAGGACGTTCCTGATCTCGCCCAGTTCGATGCGGTAGCCCCGCACCTTCACCTGGTCGTCGAGACGGCCCAGGTGTTCGAGACGACCGTCCGGGAGAAGCATGCCGAGGTCGCCGCTGAGGTAGAGACCGCCGGTGCCGTCGGGATCGGCGACGAAACGGCGGGCGGTGAGCTCGGGCTGGTTCAGGTACTCCAGGGCCACCCCGTCGCCGGCCACCGCGATCTCGCCGGGCGAGCCCGGAGGCAGCAGCCTGCCCCGGCCGTCCAGGACCCGCACGGACCAGCCCGGGATCGCCCGGCCCACGGAGCGCGAGCCGGAGAGCGCCTCGGCGCGGGTGACGGTCTGCGCGGTGACGTGCACGGTCGTCTCGGTGATGCCGAACATGTTGACCACCCGGCACGTCGACTCCGGGTGCGCGTCGAACCAGGGGGTCAGCGACCGGGCGTCCAGCGGCTCTCCGCCGAAGATCACCAGCCGGAGGTCCAGCGGACCCCGCGCCGGCGCGCGCTCCAGTTCGAGGAGGCGGCCGAAGGCCGACGGCGTCTGGTTGAGGACGGTCACCCGCTCCTTGGCGAGCAGCTCACGGAAGTCCTCGGGCGAACGGCAGGTCCAGTACGGGACGACCACGAGCCGTCCGCCGGTGAGCAGGCACCCCCAGATCTCCCACACCGAGAAGTCGAAGGCCGCCGAGTGGAACCAGGACCAGACGTCGTCCGGACCGAGGCCGAAGTCGGGACCGGTGGCGCTCAGCAGGTCGGAGACGTTGCGGTGCGGGACGACCACCCCCTTGGGCCGGCCCGTGGAACCCGAGGTGTAGATCACGTAGGCGGGGTCGTCGGGCCCGGTGCCGGAGGCCGGCGGCTCCTCGGGCGCACCCTCGGCCAGCTCCTCCAGACGGGCCAGGGGAACGGCCGTTCCCGCCGCGAACGGCGTCGTCTCCGTCTGCGCGATGCCGACCAGGACGACCTTCAGGCCCGCGTCCTGCGCGGTGTAGGCGAGGCGTTCGGCCGGACTGGTGGGGTCCATGGGTACGTAGACGGCGCCGGCGGTCAGGACGGCGAGCAGGACGACGACCAGATCGGCGCCACGGTCCAGGCAGACCCCGACCCGGTCGCGCGGGGCGACCCCGAGGCTCCGCAGGGCGTGGGCCAGGCGGCCCGCCCTGCCGGCGAGCTGACGGTAGGTCACCGTGGTGTCTCCGTCGACCAGGGCGACGGCGTGGGGGTCGGCCGCGGCGCGGGCCAGCACCTGCTCGTGCAGGGTTCCCGCGCGGCGGCCGGCGGGACGCGGGGTGGCGCCCAGGTCGAGGATGCGGCGCCGTTCGCCGGCGTCGACGACCTCCGCCTCGGCGAGCCGGCGATCCTGATCGCCGTTGGTCAACTCAACCACGGCGGCGCCGAGTTGACGTACGAGAACGCCCGCCCGCCAGTCGGGGACGTCCTGCGGCCGGTACCAGGCGGTGACGGAGCGCGGGGTGACGTGCACGGTCAGGACGTGCCGGGGGTCGAGCGGGGGCAGGTGGTGCGGGTGCGGGTCCACGCGCACGGCGTAGCGGATGCCGTCGGCATCGGAACGCCGGTCGTCCGCCCGCGCGCGGTACTCCGCGACCGTACGGTCCTCGTCGGCCTCGTCGGGCAGGGCGGCGGTGTACGCCTCCCCCTCCTCCGTGTGGACATCGAGGACCGGCCGCTGCGCGGCACAGGTCCGGGCCAGGACCAGCCCGAACGCGGCGACCAGGTCGGCGGTCGGGACGTCCGGGATCTCGACGGGAAGCACGGCGAGGGCCCCGTCGAGGGGCGCGGGGGCGGGGACCGGTGCGGGCTCGGCCGGACCGTCCCCGACCAGCGCGGTGGCGAGCGAACCGAGCGGCCGGTCGCCGGCCAGCACGAGCTCGCGCACGCCGTCCGTGTACTCCAGCACCACGGCCCGCGCGTCCGCCCCGCCGAGGGGCGCATGCAGCTCGGCGGCGCGCCGCCGCTCGGCGAGGGGTCCGTCCGACGGCCCGCCGACGGGATCGGTCCACAGCCGCACGCCGTCCACGCGTCCACCGACGACGGCGCCACGGGGCACCCGGTAGACGGCTCCGTGAGGGGACATCCCGCGCCCGACGGCGCCTGCGGCACGCTCCGATGACACGTCAACTCCTGAAGATCCTGGAAGAAAGGGGAAGGACAGATCCGGCCGGGCGCCGGACACCGGGCCCGGGGCCCCGAGAGCCGGGGCCTTCGACCGACGGTGCTCAGCGGATGCTGTAGCCGCCGTCGACGGTGACCACGCTGCCGGTCGCCGACCGGGACTCGTCCGTCGCGAGCCAGACCACCGCCCCGGCCACGTCCTCGGCCTCCACGAGGGCGTTCGTCGGTTGCTGGGTGATGAACGCCTCCTCGTGCTCGGCCGGGTCGAGGCCGATGCTGCGGCCGATCTCCGCGAGCATCCGGCCCTCGCCGTGGCCGGTGTCGCGCACCGAGCCGGGGCAGACCGCGTTGACCCGTACCCGGTACGGCGCGTAGTCCAGCGCCGCAGCCCGGGTCAGGCCGATCAGACCGTGCTTGGAGGCGACGTACCCGGCGAAGTTGCGGTAGCCGACAAGACCCGCGGTGGAGGCGATGTTGACGATGGAGCCGGCCCGTCGCCGGGTCATCCCGGGGCCGACCGCCTTGATCAGGCGCCAGGGCGCGTTGAGGTTGGTGTCCATCATCATGGACCAGTCGCTCTCGCCGACCTCGTGCACGATGCGCCCCGAAGGCCCGGCGATCCCGGCGTTGTTGACGAGGACGTCCACCTTCCCGAAGCGGGCCTCGGCCTCGGCGACGACCCGCTCCGCCTCCTCCTCCCGTCGCACGTCGGCGCGTACGGTCAGGACCGCGGCGCCCCGCTCACGGCACAGCCGCGCCGTGTGCTCCAGCTGGGCGGCCGACGCCATCGGGTACGGCACCTCGGCCACCTCGGCCGCGATGTCGACCAGGACGAGCGCGGCCTGCTCCTCTGCCAGCGCGAGCGCGCACGCCCGCCCGATGCCGCGTCCCGCGCCGGTGACGACGGCGCACTTGCCGGTCAGCCGGCCGGTCACGAGGCCGCTCCGCCGGCGGTGGCCGCCGCGACGAGGCCGAGCAGCGCGGCCCACTCGTCGACCAGGTACATGTGCCCGCCGTCGATCTCCGTCTGGTCGAAGCCGGCCGAGGTGATCTCCCGCCATTCGGCGAGCTCGGCCGCCGAGACGAGGTCGTCGGAGCGGCCGCGCACGGCGAGGACCGGGACGTCGATCGGACCGGCGGCGGTGTGGACGTAGTTCTCGTGCATCGCCACATCCGTCCGCAGCGTGGGCAGGATCAGCTCCCGCAGCTCCGGCTCGTCGAGGGCGGGGTGCTTGTAGCCCGCGATCTCGGCGACACCGGCGACGAAGTCGTCGTCGGACAGCCCGGTGACCCGCCCGGCCCGCGGGGTCCCTGGCCGGTTGGAGCCGCTCACCACGAGGGTCGCCGCGATGTCGGGCGCCTTCTCGGAGAGCCTGCGGACGGTCTCGTACGCGAGGAGCGCGCCGTAGCTGTGGCCGAAGACGGCCACGCGCTCGGCGCCGTCGACCTCGGCCAGCAGCTCGGGCACGATGCGCGCCATGAGGGTGTCCAGGTCGGTGCACTCCTCCTCCATGAGCCGGCGCTCGCGGCCGGGGAGCTGCACGGGAACGACCCGCAGGTCGTCGCGGTGGCCGAGCCAGGGGTGGAAGAAGCTGGCGCCGGCCCCGGCAGGGGGGAAGCACAGCACGGGAACGGGTACGGACGTGGACATGTCTCTCCAGGGTTCGGTTCAGGCGGTTCAGACGGCGGCCGGGCCGGTACTGGCGTCGGCCTCGTCGGCCTGTTCCGCCGCCAGCGCCTCGAGCAGCCGCCAGGCGACCTCCTCGACGGTGAAGTTCGCGTACAGGTCGCGGACCGCGAGCCCGATGCCGAACTCCTCGCGCAGCCGGGCCGTCAGCCGGACCGCGGCCAGCGACTGACCGCCGAGGTCGAAGAAGTTGTCGTGCACCCCGACGCGTTCCCGGCCGAGGAGCTCGCCCCAGATCAGGGCCACCTCCTCCTCCAGGGGCGTGCGCGGCGCCACATACGCGGCCGGTCCGCCGACGGCCTGCGGGGACACGGCGGCCGGGGCCGGGGACGAGGCCTCCGGAGCGAACCGCGCCGGCTCCGCGGGGCCCTTGAGGCCCGGGATCCGCGACAGGGGCCGCGACGAGAGGTCGGCCAGCCACTCCCACGCCGCCAGGAGGTCCTCGCCCAGCGCCGCCACCGTGGCCGCGTCGAACAGCGCGCTGTCGTACTCCAGCACTCCGTGCAGCGCCTCGGAGCCGGGCCGCAGGTCGAGGACGAGCGGGGCCTTGGCCGTGCCGATACCGACCGGGATCTGTTCCCACTCCAGGCCCGCCGGGCTCCAGTTCTCCTCGCGAGGGGACTGGAGCACCATCATGACCCGGCCGTCAGCGGTCCGTTCGCGCTCGGTGCCCGGCACGCCGATCAGATGCGCGGCCTGCTCGTAGGGCAGCTCCTCGTGGTCGTACGCGCCGAGGCAGGTCTCCCGCACGCGGGCGAGCACCGTGCGGGCGTCCGGGTCTCCGGAGAGGTCGGCCCGCAGCAGCAGAGGATTGACGAAGTACCCGATGATCTCTTCGAGTTCGGGGCGGGAGCGTCCGGAGACGGGGGAGAGAACCGTCACGTCCTCCTGCCCGCACCACCGGCCGAGCAGGGCGTCGAAGCCGGCGAGCAGGATCATGAACAGGGTCGCGTCGCCGTCACGGGCCGCCGCCTCCAGCCGGGCGCGCAGCGGGGCCGGCACCGTGAACTCGTGCAGGCCGCCGGCCGAGGGGCCGGGCTCCGCGCCCTCCGCCGGCCGGGGAAGAGCGAGGGGGGCCGCGCCCGCCAGCCGCCCGGACCAGTAGTCGGTCAGCCGGTCGAGCCGCGCGCCACTCAGCAGGTCACGCTGCCAGACCGCGAAGTCGGCGTACTGGATGGGAAGTTCGGGGAGCTCCAGCGGCTCTCCCGACACCTCGGCGGCGTAGTGCAGCAGCAGTTCGCGCAGCAGGATCGCCGTGGACTCGCCGTCGGTGATGATGTGGTGCATCACCAGCACGACGACATGGTGGTCCGCCGCGAGCCGCAGCAGCCGCAGACGCACCAGCGGACCCGCCGCCAGGTCGAACGGCGCCTCGATCTCACGCTGGACGAGCGCGTCCACCTGCTCCGCGGTCACGTCGACCACCGGCACGGTCAGCGGCGGGACCGGGCCGATCACCTGGACCGGCACCCCCGCGTCGAGCCGGAAGACCGTCCGCAGCGTCTCGTGGCGCGCGGCCACCGCGTTGAGCGCCGCCGTCAGGGCCGGTACGTCGAGCGCGCCGCGCAGCCGGACACCCGCGACCACGTGGTAGGCCGAGCGGCCGGGGTCGATCTGGTGCTGCAGCCAGAGGCTCTGCTGGGCGAACGACGTGGTGATCGCCAGCGACTGCTCAGCCATCGGGGGTGGACCTCCTGGGTCGGACGGGGACCGGTCCACCGCATCCTGTGCGCTCCCGTGCCCGCGCCGGGAGTCGGGAAGACCCCTGACTGACCGGGCGCGTCACGCGATGCCAGAGTTGCTGCCTCCATACTTCACGGAGGCCCCCACATGCAGTACCGCCCGATGAACGAGAGCGATCTGGACGCCGTCCTCGCCTGGGACGTCAAGGAGCCCGTCTCCTGGATCGACGCCGACCGCTACCGCCAGGAGACCGCGGCCCGGCAGTGCCGCCCCGAGTGGACGTGGATCGCGGAGGAGGACGGCCGGATCCTCGCACGGGCCCTGTGGTGGGGCCGCTCCGACAGCGAGCGCCCGATCACCCTCGACTGCCTGACCGTCCACGAGTCGGTCGCCGATCCGGCCGCCGTCGCCGCCGAGCTGCTGGGCGCGGCGCACGCGGTCTTCGCCGGGCAGGGAGCCGCCACCCCGCCCGCGTACAACATCATGCTTCCGCAGGACGAGGGCGACGAGGCCGGCCGCGCCGCGGCCGCCGCCTGGCGCGAGGAGGCGGCCCGGCGCGCCGGGCTGAGCGAGCGGATCCAGCGGCTGCGGTTCGAGTGGGCGCCGGAGGCCGGTGTCCCCGGGCCCTCGGACCGGCTCGTGTTCACCGCCGAGCCCGACGACGAGGCGTTCGTCGAGGTGTTCCGTCAGGTCGCGCGCGGCAGCCTGGACAGCGAGACCATCGCCAACGTCGCGTCCATGGGCGAGGAAGGCGCCGCCCGCGACGACCTCGAGTTCTACACGGGCTGCCCCGGCAAGCGGGAGTGGTGGCGGCTCGCCCACACCCCGGACGGGCAGCTCGCCGGCTTCGCGATCCCGTCCCGTACCCCGTACGGGCCGAACGTCGGCTACCTCGGCGTGGTCCCCGAGCTGCGCGGCCGACGCTACATCGACGACGTCCTCGCCGAGATCACCCGCTTCCACGCGGGTGAGGGCGCCGAGCGGATCACCGCCACCACGGACTCCACCAATGTCCCGATGGCGAACGCCTTCCGTCGCGGCGGATACCGCGTCAGCGAGATCCGCGTGATCCTCGCGGCGCCCGCCGCCTGACCCGTCCGGACGGCGCTGTCAGGGGTTCCCCCGACTGCTGCGGATCGGTGGGCGCGGCCAGGATCGGAAGCGTGGAGGTACGGACGGACCGTGCTCCCGATCCAGTGAGAGGCAGCCCACCGTGTCCGACGCGTTCGCCCCGACCACGCTTGCCCCCGCCGAGTCCGGCGCGGCGGACGAACTGTCCGCCCAGGGGTACCACCTGCTGTCCGCCGCCCCGCAGTCCGAGCTCGTCGGCGCCGGCGCCGAGGACTGGGCCCGCTTCGCCCGCCACTGGGACGACCTCACCGTCGACCGCTACATGCGCGACAACGGCACCTACCGCTACCGCCGTTACGGTCACTTCCACCTCGACGCCGCAGCCGGGACGCTGACCGCCCAGCCGCACGCCCCCTACGCGCAGGACCTCACCGTCAACCCGCTCAACGGCGGCCAGCAGCGCCACTTCGACCCGCTCACCGAGGAGTTCCTCGCCGATCCGCTGACGCGGGCGACGGTGCTCACCCTGGGCCGGATCTTCTCCGCCGCCGAGGGCGTCTCGAAGTGGGACGTGAAGCTGCACCCGTTCCGCATCGTGACCAGCCCCGGCCAGGTCGGCAAGCCCGCCCCGCAGGGCAGGCACCGCGACGGCTCGACGTACGTCACGTCGCTGCTGGTCAACCGGCACAACATCATCGGCGGCGAGTCCTCCCTGTACAGCGAGGACGGTGAGCAGCTGTTCGCCGTGACCCTGGCCGAGCCGGGCGACCAGCTCCTGGTGGACGACCGCCGCGTCCTGCACGACGTCACCGCTCTGCAGCCGGTCGACCCCACGGCGCCGGCCCACCGCGACGTGCTGATCGTCGACTTCGACCTGCTCTGAGCCGCGCCCGAGCACCCCACCACCCCCGCCGCCCGCCGCCCGCCGCCCGCCGCCGACCATGACGCCCCAGGAGTGACCGACCGATGTCCGAGTTGAACCGCGCGATCAGCGAGCTGTCCCCGGAGCGGCGCGCCCTGCTGAGCCTGCGGCTCGCCCGGGGACGGGCGCGGCAGGACGCCGTGCCCCGGCTGCCGCGCACGCCCGGCGTCAGCCGCCACCGCGCCTCCCAGGGCCAGGAGCGGCTGTACTTCCAGCACGAGCTGGCCCCCGACGCCGTCACCTACCTGCTGCCCATCGTGCTGCGGCTGCGCGGCGCGCTGGACGAGGACGCCCTGCGCACGGCCCTGGGGACCGTGGTCGACCGGCACGAGGCGCTGCGCACCGGCTTCGAACTGACCCCCGACCAGGGCCTGACGCAGGTCGTCCACGACCCGGGCGCGGTCACCGTCGACCTGGTCGCCGAGGACGTGGCCGCCACCGACGTCGACGTCCTGGTGGAGGAACTCACGACACGGCCGTTCGACCTCGCGGTGCCCGGCCTGCTGCGCGCGGGGCTCTGGCGGCTCGGCGAGGACTTCCAGGGGACCCGCGGCTGGGTGTTCGCCCTGTGCGTGCACCACATCGCGGTCGACGGCTGGTCCCTCGGCGTACTGGTCGACGAGCTGATGGAGGCGTACACCGCGGCCGCCGAGGGCCGCGCCGCCGTCCTGCCCGAACTGCCGGTGCAGTACGCGGACTTCGCCGCCTGGCAGCGCGAGCGCACCGACGGCGAGGAGGCCGGGCAACACCTCGCGTACTGGCGCGAGGCCCTGGCGGGCGCCTCCGAGCTGCACCTGCCCGGCGACCGGGCCCGCCCCAGCGAGCCCTCGTACCGGGGCGGCGCCGTGCCGCTGCGGCTCTCCCCCGACCTGACCGCCCGCCTCACCGCGCTGGGACAGTCCGAGCAGACCACCCTGTTCAGCGTCCTGCTCGCCGCGTACGCGGTCGTCCTGCACCGCTGGTCCGGCCAGCGGGACCTGGTCGTCGGCGCTCCCGTCGCGGGCCGCTCGCGCCCCGAACTGGAGCGTCTCGTCGGCTTCTTCGTCAACACCCTGCCGCTCCGTCTCGACGTGGACGGCGCCGCCCCGTTCCGCGCGCTGCTGCGCCAGGCTGGCGCACGGACGCTGGCCGCCATGAGCCACCAGGACGTCCCGTACGAGCGGATCGCGCAGGCGACCGGCGACGGGCAGGCCGCCGGCCGGGGCGGCGCGCTGCTGCACACCCTGCTCGCCCTGCGCAACGTGCCCTTCGGCGAACTGCGGCTGCCCGGCGTCGAGGTGGAGATCGCCGACACCACCAGCGCGGGCGCCGACCTGGACCTGACCCTGGAGTTCTCGCCGACCCCCGACGGCGGTCTGTCCGGCTGGCTCGGCTACGCCCTCGACCTCTACGACGCGGACACCGCCGCCCGGCTCGGCGAGGCCGTCGAGACGGTCCTCGCCGCGGTCGCCGCCGACGGCTCCGCGGACGTCCGCGAGCTGCCGGTGATGTCCGACGTCCAGCGTGACCGGCTCCTGGCGATGAGCGGTCCGGCCGGCGCGGCCGGCCCGCCCCGGCTGCTCACCGACTGGTTCGCCGACCAGGTCGCCGCCACCCCCGACGCGGTGGCCGTCATCGCCGATTCCGGCGACGACACCGTCCCGTCCCCCTCCCTGACCTTCCGCGAGCTGGACGAGCGGTCCAGCCGGCTGTCGCACTGGCTCCGGGACACCGGCGTGCGCACCGAGGACCGGGTCGGCCTGTGCCTGCCGCGCGGACTCGACTTCATGGTGGCGCTGTTCGGCGTGTTCAAGGCCGGCGCCGTGTACGTCCCGCTGGAGCCGGACCACCCCGCCGACCGCCACGAGCAGCTCATCCGCGACGCCCGTACGGTCCGGGTGCTGACCCTCGCCGAGCTGGCCGACCGGATCCCGGCCGTCACCCCGCCCGGTCGCGACAGCGCGGTGGAGACCGTCGCCCTCGACACCCTGGGCGCCGCCCTCGCCGAGCTTCCGGCCACCCGGCCCGACCTCGCGCTCACCCCGGACAACGCGGCCTACGTCCTCTACACCTCGGGCTCGACCGGACAGCCCAAGGGTGTCGTCGTACCGCACCGCGCGATCTCCAACCGGGTGCGCGAGATGATCGACTCGATCGGCTTCGGACCGGACGACACCGTCCTGCACAAGACCCCGATCACCGCCGACCCCTCGCTGTGGGAGATCCTGGTACCGCCGCTGAGCGGCGCCCGGCAGGTGATGGCCCTGCCGCGCCGGAACACCGACGCCCGCTACGTCCACGAGGTGCTGGTCCGCCACGGGGTCACGGCCACCGACTTCGTCCCCTCGACGCTCCGCCCGGTGGTCTCCGAGCCCGGCTTCGCGGAGGCCGCGCGCACCCTGCGCATTGCGCAGAGCGGCGGTGAGGAGCTGACCGCCGAACTCGCCGGCCGGTTCCTCGAACTCGCCCCGCACGCCGACCTCTACAACTGCTACGGCCCCACCGAGTCCACCATCGACGTGGCCATGCACCGGGTGCCCGTCCCGGTCCCGCAGCCGGTGCCGATCGGCTCGCCCATCGCGGGCGTGAAGCTGTACGTCCTGGACGAGCTCGGCCGCATCCAGCCGATCGGTGTGGCCGGAGAACTCCTCATCGGCGGCGTGCAGTTGGCCCGTGGATACCTCGACCGACCCGGGCAGACCGCGGAACGCTACGTGCCCCACCCCTTCGCGCCCGGCGAGCGGCTGTACCGCACCGGCGACCGGGCCCGCTGGAAGGCGGACGGCACGCTGGAGTTCCTCGGCCGGCTCGACCACCAGGTCAAGATCCGCGGCTACCGGGTGGAGCCCGCCGAGGTGGAGACCGCGCTGCGCACCCACCCGTCGGTCGCCGAGGCCACCGTCCTCGCCCTGCCCGACCGCCAGGGCGACCTGAGCCTGGCCGCCTACGTCACGGCCGCGGAGGGCGCGACCGTGCCGGGCGCGGACGCGCTCCGCCGCCACCTCGGCCGGATCGTCCCGACCCCGATGATCCCGTCCTCGTACACCGTCCTCGACGCCTTCCCGCTGACCCCGAACGGCAAGGTCGACCGCGCGGCGCTGCCGCTTCCCGGCGCCGGAGGCCCGGCGACGGGCGCGGAGCGGGTGGCGCCGTCGGACGACGTCCAGCGGGTCCTCGCCGGCGTCTGGGAGCAGGCGCTCGACGTGCCCGGCATCGGCGTGCACGACGACTTCTTCACCCTGGGCGGCCACTCGCTGCTCGCGACCCTCGTGGTCTCCAACATCCGGCAGCTGTTCCGGATCGAACTGCCCCTGCACTTCTTCATCGAGGCGCCGACCGTGGCGTCCCTCGCGGACCTGGTCCGCGCGCAGGGCGCGGAGGCCGGAATCGACATCGACCGCGTCGCCGAGCTGGTCCTGACGGTGCAGCGCATGTCCGCGGCCGAGGTGGACGCGGGCCTGCGCGCCTGACCCGCCTGCCCGTCCCCGGGCCCGTACGCCCGCCGTCGACCGACGGCGGCCGGCCCCCACGCGGTGGCCGACCACCACTCGCACGGGACCCGGTCCCACCGGCCCCAGCCCACCCCGACCCGACCCGACAGAAAGGCCAGACCGTGGCGACGCAGACCATGGCGCCGGCGGCCGCGAGCCGCGGCGGATTCGCCGGCGGCTTCCGCCGCCTGTGGAGCGCCACCACGCTCTCCGGGCTCGGCGACGGCATCCGGATCACCGCGTTCGCGGTCTTCGCCGCCGCGCTGACCGAGGACCCGTTCCTGGTGGCGCTGGTGACGGTGGCCTCGCGGCTGCCCTGGCTGTTCGTGGGGCCCTTCGCCGGGACGCTCGCCGACTCCGTCGACCGATGGCGGGCGCTGTGGCTCTGCGACCTCGCGCGAGCCGCGGTCATCGGGCTGTTCGCCCTGCTGGCGTTCACCGGGGGCGTGGGCATCACGGTCCTGGCCGTCACCGCGTTCGTCCTCAGCTCCATCGAGACGCTCGCGGAGAACCTGTCGCAGGCGGTCGTGCCCGATGTGGCGGGCGGGGCCTCGCTGGACTCGGCCAACAGCCGCCTGATGGGAGGACAGTTCGTCACCACCGAGTTCCTCGGAGCGCCCCTCGGAGCGTTCCTGTTCTCCACCTCGCACGCGCTGCCCTTCGCCCTGGACACGATCTCCTTCGGACTCTCGGCGCTCCTGATCCTCTCGATCCGCCGTTCGGGCGCGGCGGGCACCGGGGCCGCGAAGGACACGGCGGTCGCGCCGGCCGAGCGGATGACCTTCCGCAGGCTGCGGGAGCAGACCGCCGAGGGCATCCGCTGGCTGCGCGGCCACCGCACGCTGCGCACCGTCTGCGTACTGATCGGGACGCTGAACTTCTCGATCCTGGCCGTGCTGTCCATCGCCGTCCTGTACGCCCTGGAGACCCTGGGCATCGGCGAGAACGCGTACGGACTGCTCATGGTCCTCGTCGCGGTGGGCGGACTCGTCGGCCTGCTCGTCGCGCCGCTCGTGGTGAAGCGGATCGGCCGTGGCCGCACCCTCCAACTGGCTTTCGCGCTCTGCCCGCCGGCCTTTCTGGTCCCCGGCCTGACGAACGACCCCTTCCTCGCCGCCGGCACGCTGAGCCTGGTCGGCGCCGCCATCTCGCTCGCCAACGTCGTCACCATCTCGCTGCGTCAGGTCCTGGTCCCCACGGAGCTGTTCGGCCGCGTCAACGGCGCCTACCGGCTCGTCGTCAACGGCGTGTCCCCCGTCGGCGGCCTGATCGGCGGCGTGGTCGCGGACCACTTCGGGCTGCGGGCCCCGTTCCTGATGTCGGCGGCCCTGATGACCGCCGTGACGGTGACGGCGCTGGTGATGCTGCCGCCGAGCAGCCTCGACATCGAGCCGCACCGGGACAAGGCCGACGACAGCGACGACGACACGCACGACGGCGGCACCACTCCCACCGAGGCTCCCACGGCCGAAGACCCGGCGACGGACCCGGCCGCGCCCGCCGCGCGGAACGTGCCCGAGACCCCCACGAAGGCGTCCCGTGTCGCGGCGCGCCCCCGCCGCCGCGCACAGGCCCTGGTGGTCGCGCTCGCCGCCACCGCCGCCGCCGTCAGCGCCTGGACCACCGTCGCCGCACCGGCCCCGCTCCCCGCCGACGCCCCCGCGAGCGCCTTCTCGGCCGAGCGCGCCCATGCGAAGCTCGCCTCGCTCTCCGACCTCCCCCACCCTCTCGGCACCGCCGAGCACCACAAGGTCCGCGACCGGATCGTCGCCGAACTCCGCTCCCTCGGGCTCACCCCCCGTGTCGACAGCGCGGTCAGCACCGACACCGGCTCGGGGGCGGCCCTCTCCGCCCACGTCCAGAACATCAGCGCCACCCTGCCGGGCACCCACTCGACCGGCCGCGTGCTGCTGGTCGCGCACTACGACTCCGTCGAGATCGGCCCCGGCGCGTCCGACGACGGCCTCGGCGTCTCCTCCCTCCTGGAGTCCGCCCGCGCGCTGACCTCCGGCCCCGCCCCGCGCAACGACATCACCTTCCTCTTCACGGACGGCGAGGAGCCGGGCCTGATGGGCGCCCGGGCGTTCACCGCGGCCGGCGTCACCGACCCCGACCGCACCGTGGTGCTCAACCTGGAGGCGCGCGGCACGTCCGGGCGCGTGGTGATGTTCGAGACCGGCGCGCACAACAGCGCCCTGATCCCGACGCTGGCCGAGGAGCCTCCGGTCGCCACCTCGTTCTCGTACGAGATCTACCGTCTGCTGGCGCAGGACACCGACCTCTCCGAGCTTCGCCGCACCGGCCTGACCGGCCTCAACTTCGCGGTGCTCGGCGGCTCCGCGAAGTACCACACCCCGCAGGACAACCTGGCGAACGTCGACCGCTCCAGCCTCCAGGACATGGGCTCCAGCGCCTTGTCCTCGGCCCGCGCGCTCGCCGCGAGCGACCTCGGACAGGTCGCCGGGCACTCCGACGCCACCTACTTCAGCCTCTTCGGCCTGCTGCTGCACTACCCGGCCGCGCTGGTCCTGCCGCTCGCCGGAACGGCCGTGCTCGGCCTCGCGGCCGCCCTGTGGTTCGCCCGCCGGCGCGGGGCGATCCGGCTGCGGGCCGTCGGGGCGGTGGTCGGCGGCCTGCCGCTGCCGCTGCTCGGCGCCGCCGCCACCGGTTGGCTCGGCTGGGAGCTGCTCACCCTGCTCCGCCCGGACTACCGGGGCCTCATGCTGGGCGACCCGTACCGGCCGGAACTCCCCGCGCTCGGTCTGACCCTCGTGGCCGTGGCACTGACCTGGGCGTGGACCGCGTTCCTGCGCCGCGTCCGACGGCACCGTGCCGGCCGCCCGGCCCGCACCGCCCGTACCGGCCTCGAACTGGCCGCCGGAGTCACCGCCCTCTTCACGCTCCTCGCCCTGGTCACCGCGCTCGTCTTCCCCGGCGCCTCGTACCTCTTCGTGTGGCCCGCGCTGGCCGGCGCGACCGGTCTCGTCATCTCCGCCCGGATGTCCGGCCGTTCGCCGTGGCGCGGTGCCTGCGCGGCGCTCGCAGCGATCCCCGCCGCCGCGCTGCTCACCCCGATCGTGCTCATGCTCTTCACGACCGTGGGCCTGGTGTACGCCTCGGTGCCGCTGGCCGTCGTCGTCCTCGTGGCCGCTCCCGTCGTCGTACCGGCCACCCCGGTGCTGCCGGGCCGGCGCGTCCTGGCCGGCTTCTGCGCGGCGGTGCTCCTCGCCGGCGCCCTGCTCGGCGCCGGAGTGGTCGTCGACCGGACCGATGCGCGCCACCCCGCCCAGGTCAGCCTGATGTACGCGGTGGACGCCGATGCCGGCACGGCCCAATGGCTCAGCGACGGCGGGAACCCCGACCCGTGGGTCGCCCGGTACGTGACCTCCGACGCGACCGGCCTCGTACGCCGCTTCCCGCCCCTGACCGAACCCGACACCTGGCGGGTCGGCCCGGCGCCGGCGGCTGCCGTGCCGCTGCCGACCCTGGATGTCCGTGAGGACCGGAAGGGGGCCGACGGGGTCCGCACCCTCACCCTGCACCTCGGCGCACAGCACGGCACGCCCACCCAGCTGATGCTGTACGCCGACACCGACCGGGCGGAGGTCGTCGGCGCGCGGCACGGCGCGACGGACCTCCCGGGCGGTCGCAATCGCAGCCCCGAGGCCGGAGCGTGGGGATGGGGCTTCATCATGGCCGCGCCCGGCACGCAGGGCACCGACGTCACCCTGCGCGTACGGGGTGAAGGACCGCTGCCCCTGCGGGTCGTGGCCCAGACCCCGACCCTGCCCGCCGAGGCCCTGCGCGTCCCGCGCCCGGCGACCGTGACCTGGTCCGGCGAGGCGTCCGGGATCACCCTCGCCACCCGTGCCTACACCCTCTGAGCCCGCCGCAGACCGCAACCGCAGAACCGTGGAGTAGATCATGACGAAGCGCACAGGGATGCTCGGCCTCGACGAGCTCCGCGAGCGCGTGGCGGCCGGGGAGATCGACACGGTCGTCCTCGCCTTCACCGACATGCAGGGCCGCCTCCAGGGCAAGCGGCTGTCCGCCGAGTACTTCCTCGACGAGGTCGCCGAGGGGCACACGGAGGGCTGCAACTACCTGCTGGCCGTGGACGTCGAGATGAACCCCGCCGACGGCTACGCCATGTCCTCCTGGGACCGCGGCTACGGGGACTTCGTCCTCGTACCCGATCTCTCGACGCTGCGGCTGCTGCCCTGGCACGAGGGCTCCGCCCTGGTCCTCGCCGACCTCCGGTGGGAGGGCGGCGACCCGGTCGCCGCCTCGCCCCGTCAGATCCTGCGCGCACAGACCGACCGGCTGGCCGCCCGCGGCTGGCAGGCGATGGTGGGCACGGAGCTCGAGTTCGTCGTGTACGAGGACACCTACGAAGAGGCGTGGCGGAAGAACTACCGCGACCTGACGCCCGCCAACCAGTACAACGTGGACTACTCGGTCCTCGGCACCTCCCGGGTCGAACCGCTGCTGCGCCGCATCCGCACGTCGATGACGGCGGCCGGCATGTACGTGGAGTCGGCGAAGGGCGAGTGCAACCTCGGCCAGCACGAGATCGTCTTCCGCTACGCGACGGCCCTGACGAGCTGCGACAACCACGCCGTCTACAAGACGGGCGCGAAGGAGATCGCCGCACAGGCGGGCCGCAGCCTCACGTTCATGGCCAAGCCCAACGAGCGCGAGGGCAACTCCTGCCACATCCACATCTCCGTGCGCGCCGAGGACGGCACCCCGGTCCTGGCCGGCGACGGTCCCGGGGGCCTCTCCCCGCTGGGCGAGCACTTCCTGGCCGGCCAGCTGGCCGCCCTGCGCGAGCTCACGCTCTTCTACGCGCCGAACATCAACTCGTACAAGCGCTTCGTCCCCGGCAGCTTCGCTCCCACGACCGTCAAGTGGGGTGTGGACAACCGGACCTGCGCGCTGCGCCTCGTCGGCCACGGCCCCTCGCTGCGGGTCGAGAACCGGCTCCCGGGCGGCGACGTCAACCCCTACCTCGCGGTGGCCGCCCTCATCGCCGCCGGCCTGGACGGCATCGACCGCGCCCTGCCCCTGGAGCCCGTCCACGAAGGCAACGCCTACGCCGCCGTGGACGCGCCGCACGCCCCCCGCGACCTGAGGGAGGCACTGGAGCTGTGGGAGAACAGCGCACTGGCCGCCCGGGTCTTCGGACCGGACGTCGTGGCCCACTACGCCAACCACGCCCGGCAGGAGCTGGCCGCCTACGACCGGGCGGTCACCGACTGGGAACTGCGCCGCGGCTTCGAACGCCTCTGACCCTCACCCGTACGCACACGAAGGAACGGACACCACCACCATGAACATGAATCTCCGGCTCCAGGACCGGGTCGCCGTCGTGACCGGTGCGGGCAGCGGCATCGGCCTCGCCACCGTGCGCCGCATGGCCGCCGAGGGCGCGAAGATCGTCGTCGCCGACGTCGACCCCACCGCCGGACAGGCGGCGGCGGACGAGACCGGCGGCCTGTTCGTCAGGACGGACGTCACGGACGAGGCCGACGTGCGGCGCATGTACGAGGAGGCGTTCCGGGCGTACGGCCGCATCGACATCGCCTTCAACAACGCGGGCATCTCGCCCCCGGACGACGACTCGATCCTCACCACCGGCCTCGACGCCTGGCGCCGCGTCCAGGAGACCAACCTCACGTCGGTCTTCCTGTGCTGCAAGTACGTGATCCCCTACATGCAGCGCCAGGGCAAGGGCTCCATCATCAACACGGCCTCGTTCGTCGCCCGCATGGGCGCGGCGACCTCGCAGATCTCGTACACCGCCTCCAAGGGCGGCGTCCTCGCGATGACGCGGGAGCTGGGTGTCCAGTTCGCGCGCGAGGGAATCCGTGTGAACGCCCTCTGCCCGGGACCGGTCAACACGCCACTGCTGCGGGAACTGTTCGCCAAGGACCCGGAACGCGCCGCCCGTCGTCTGGTCCACATCCCCACGGGCCGGTTCGCCGAGCCGGAGGAGATCGCCGCCGCGGCCGCGTTCCTGGCCAGCGACGACTCGTCGTTCGTCACGGCCTCGGACTTCCTGGTGGACGGCGGCATCGCGGGGGCGTACGTCACCCCGGAGTGATCCGGGGCTACTGGCCGACCACGGAGGCCACGGCGATCATCGCGAACATCAGGACAAGCACACCGGCCATGATCCGGTTACGGGTTTTGGGATCCACCCTTCGAGGTTAACCCGCCCGTCCCAGCGGCCATGCGCCGACCGTCTCGTACCGCGGCTGCTCCCCCGGCACACCGCCGCCCGGAAGGTTGCTGCGGACCAGCGCCAGCTCGGGGACCTGCCAGCGGCTGCCCTCGAATCGGGCCATCGCGTCGACGAACGGCCGCAGGTCGAGGCCGGCGCGCGAGCGCGCGAGCGTCAGGTGCGCCTGGTAGCGGCGGTGCTCGTCCATCGGCACGCCCGCGCGGCGGGCGGCGGCGTCGGCGCGCTCGGCGAGCAGGCGCATCTCGTCGAGGTCCCCGGCGGCCCCCGTCCACAGCACCGCCCGGCCGAAGTGTCCGCCGCCGTGCAGCCGCAGGGCGAACGGCGGAGTGCGGTGGGCGGCGCGGGCGAGCCGCTCGTGGAGCTCGGGGAGCAGCTCGTCGTCGACCTCGCCCATGAAGGCGAGCGTGAAGTGCCAGCCGGGCCGTGTCGTCCAGCGCAGGCGCCCGGCGTCGGGCAGGTGGGACAGGCGGTCCACGACGTGGGCGAGTTCGGTCAGCTGCTCCGGGGGCGGCAGTACGGCAGCGAAAAGCCTCATGCGCAGAGTGTGTCAGCGGCTACCGTCGACCGGATGGAGATCACCATCAGGAAGGGCGGGGCGGACGACGTCCCCGCGATACTCGCGATGCTCGACAGCGCGGTCGTCTGGCTCAACAGCCAGGGGATCACCGACCAGTGGGGCACCGAGCCGTGGTCGACCCGCGCGAAGGCGGTGAGCCTGGTCGAGAAGATCGTCTCCGAGGGCACCCCGTGGATCGCCGAGATCGACGGCCTCCCGGCGGGAACGGTCACGCTGACCCCGCACCCGGCGTCGTACGTGGCGCCTGCGGACGAGCCCGAGGTCTACGTCCACATCCTGGCGACGGACGCGCGCTTCCACGGCCGGGGCGTGGGCGCGGCGCTGCTCGCCCACGCGGTGGACGAGACCCGGCGCCAGGGCCTCTCGCTGCTCCGGGTGGACTGCTTCGCGGGCAGCGAGGGCCGGCTGGTGTCGTACTACGAGAGCCAGGGCTTCACACGGACGGACCCGTTCACGGTGGGCGACTGGCCGGGCCAGGTGCTGGAGCGGCGCGTCTGACGACACCGGGGGCGGGCCCCGCGCGTCCGACGACACCAAGGGCGGGCCCCGTCCCCCGGGACCCGTCCCCCCTGGCGGCCTACGCCGCCGTCGCCAAGCGCTCGCGTTCGACGAACCGGACCCGCGGATGCCCGTGGTGCCAGCCGAACGCCATCTTCAGGCCGCCCACCCGCGCGAGCACCAGGCCCACCACGCCCGCCGCCACGAGCGAGACCAGGCCCCCCGTCGCGAAGCCCACCCGTGGGCCGTACGTGTCGGTGATCCAGCCGAGCAGCGGCGCGCCGATCGGGGTGCCGCCCGCGAAGACCATCATGTAGAGGCTCATGACCCGCCCCCGCATGACCGGGTCCGTCGCCAGCTGGACCGCCGAGTTCGCGGTGATGTTGACCGTGAGGCCGAACATGCCGATCGGGACGAGCAGCAGCGCGAACAGCCAGAACGACGGCGAGAGCGCCGCCGCGATCTCCAGCACGCCGAAGACCACCGCCGCGACCACCAGCATCCGCAGCCGTGTGGAGCCGCGCCGCGCCGCCAGGAGCGCGCCGGCGAGCGAGCCGGCCGCCATGAGGGTGTTCAGGAAGCCGTACGTCCCCGCGCCCACGTGGAAGATGTCGTCGGCGAAGGCCGTGAGCCAGATCGGGAAGTTGAACCCGAAGGTGCCGACGAAACCGACGAGGACGATCGGCCAGATCAGGTCCGGCCGGCCGGCCACGTACCGCAGGCCCTCCCTCAGCTGGCCCTTGCCCCGCGGTGCGCGCTCCACCTTGTGGAACTCGGCGGGCCGCATCATCAGCAGCCCGGCCAGCGGGGCCAGGAAGAACAGGCCGTTGAACAGGAACGACCAGCCGCTGCCGACGGTGGCGATCAGCAGACCGGCGACCGCCGGACCGACGAGCCGGGCGGACTGGAAGTTCGCGGAGTTCAGCGAGACGGCGTTGCGCAGCTGGGCGGGGCCCACCATCTCGGAGACGAAGGACTGCCGGGCCGGGTTGTCGACCACGGTGACCATGCCGAGCAGGAAGGCGATCAGGTAGACGTGCCAGACCTGGATGTGTCCGGAGAGCGTCAGGACGGCCAGCGCGAGCCCGCAGAGACCGAGCGCGGCCTGGCTGATCAGCAGGATGCGCCGCTTCGGGTAGCGGTCCGCGAGGACACCGCCGTACAGGCCGAAGAGCAGCATCGGGAGGAACTGCAGCGCCGTGGTGATGCCGACGGCGGCAGCGGATCCGGTGAGGCTCAGGACCAGCCAGTCCTGGGTGATACGGGCCATCCAGGTGCCGGTGTTCGAGACGATGGCACCGGTGAAGAACAGCCGGTAGTTCCGGATCCTGAGCGAGGAGAACGTGCCGCCTCGCCCGGGGGTGTGGGTGTCGGGTTTATGGACGGGTGCGGAGTCTGCTCCGGGTCCCGTACTCAAAGTGCGTCGCCTCCTCGGCGTCGGGGTCTAGAGGTGGGCGAGCTTCTCCAGGACGGGGGCGGCCGCGCGCAGCTTGGCCCATTCGTCCTCGTCCAGACCCTCGGCGAGGGACGCCAGCCAGGCGTTCCGCTTGCGGCGGGACTCCTCGAGCATGGCCTCGGCCCGCTCGGTCTGGCTGACGACCTTCTGTCGACGGTCGTCGGGATGCGGCTCCAGCCGGACCAGCCCCTTGGCTTCGAGCAGCGCGACGATGCGGGTCATCGACGGCGGCTGGACATGCTCCTTGCGGGCCAGCTCACCGGGGGTGGCGGAGCCGCAGAGCTTGAGGGTGCCGAGCACCGACATCTCGGTCGGGCTCAGCGACTCGTCGACTCGCTGGTGCTTGAGGCGTCGGCTCAGTCGCATGACGGCGGAGCGCAGCTCGTTCACGGCGGCGACGTCGTCGGCGGTGCCGTGGGACAGGTCAGGCATGTTCGTTAGCATAACTCATTACCCATTCTAAATACCACCCGGAATGCCCGTGACCGAATCTGTCACCCAAACGAGTGAGATGGATCCGGAAAGTGACGCACGGGGCCCGTTCCTGCCGCGACCCTGACGGGCATGGGATCGACCGTGCTCAGCCTGCGCATCGACGGTGAGCTGCTCGACCGTCTCAAGGGACATGCCGCCAAACGCGGAATGAGCGTCCAGGACTATGTCGTCCGGACGCTCATCCGCGCTGACTTCGACGATCGGTTCCAGACCGCCGTCGACGAGACGGAGAAGTTCTACGGGCTCAAGCCCACGAACGCTCCGTCATGACCGTGTGGGTCACGTGAGGCCGAGGGCCGGCATCGCGTAGTAGAAGACGAACACCGCCGACACGACGTACATCGCCACCGGGACCTCGCGGCCCCGGCCCGTCGCGAGCCGCAGAACGCTGAAGGCGATGAAGCCGATGCCGATGCCGTTCGTGATCGAGTACGTGAACGGCATCATCACCATCGCCAGGAACGCCGGCACCGCGATGGTGAAGTCGCTCCAGTCGATCTCCTTGATCGAACCGGCCAGGATCAGGAAGCCGACCGCGAGCAGCGCGGGCGTCGCCGCCTGGGACGGGACCATCGTGGCAAGCGGCGTCAGGAACAGCGCGACCGAGAACAGACCACCGGTGACCACCGAGGCGAGGCCGGTGCGCGCCCCCTCACCGACGCCCGCCGTGGACTCCACGAAGCAGGTGGTGGCCGAGGAGGAGGTGGCGCCGCCGGAGGCGACGGCCAGACCGTCCACGAGCAGCACCTTGTTGATGCCGGGGAAGTCGCCGTTCTTGTCGATCAGCTTCGCCTCGTCGCCGACGCCGAGGATCGTGCCCATCGCGTCGAAGAAGCAGGACAGCAGCACGGTGAAGACGAAGAGGACGCCGGTCAGCATCCCGACCTTCTCGAAGCCGCCGACCAGGCTCACCTCGCCGACCAGACCGAAGTCGGGCGAGGCCACCGGGTTCCCGGGCCAGGTCGGGGTGGTCAGACCCCAGGACGGGATGGTGGCGACCGCGTTGATCACCATCGCGACGATCGTCATCACGACGATGGAGATCAGGATGGCGCCCGGCACCTTGCGGATGATCAGCGCGAGGGTGAGCAGCGTGCCGAGGATGAAGACCAGGACCGGCCAGCCGTTAAGGTGACCGTCGCCGCCGAGCTGGAGCGGGACGGTGGTGTGCGCGGCGTCGGGGATACGGGAGACGAAGCCCGAGTCGACGAGGCCGATGAGCATGATGAAGAGACCGATGCCGATCGCGATGCCCTTGCGCAGGCCGACCGGGACGGCGTTCATCACGCGCTCGCGCAGGCCCGTCGCGACCAGCAGCATCACGACGAGACCTGCGAGGACGACCATGCCCATGGCGTCCGGCCAGGACATCTTCGGCGCGAGCTGGAGGGCGACGACGGTGTTGACGCCGAGTCCGGCCGCGAGAGCGATCGGGACGTTGCCGATGACACCCATGAGCAGCGTCGAGAAGGCCGCGGTGAGCACGGTCGCGGTGACCAGCTGGCCGCCGTCGAGCTGGTGCCCGTACATGTCCTTGGCGCTGCCGAGGATGATCGGGTTCAGCACGATGATGTAGGCCATCGCGAAGAAGGTGGCGAAGCCGCCTCGGACCTCGCGGGCGACGGTGGAGCCGCGCTCGGAGATCTTGAAGAAGCGGTCGAGTCCGGAGGTCGGTCGCTGCGGCGACTCGGGCGCGGGCTCGGGGGACGTGGCCGTGGCGGTGGCCGTGGTGCTCATGGGGTGGTTCCTCTTCGGGGCGTCCAATTTGGCGGTTCATACGAGAGAAACCCGCCAGAGGCAAACCGTTTCAGTATGAACACATGAACGAGCGAGCGTCTATCTCCGCGCGTAGACCCCTTTTCCCGCCGCCTAGACTGACCGCATGGCGAAGTGGACCCCCAAGCACGAGGCACCCGAGCCCCTGGAGGGGCCCGTCGTCGCCACCATCACCGGCGGCACGATCCTCTGGTTCGTACTCTTCCTCGTCCAGGTCCCCTTCTACGGCTGGTTCGACGACCGGGATCTGACCTGGTGGGTGTGGACCTGCCTGGCCGGCGCCGGCCTCGGGCTCATCGGCATCTGGTACGTGCGCAAGCGCGACGCCGCGATCAAGCGGCACGAGGCCGAGCGGAACGCCTCGCCCACCGCCTGATCCCGCCCCCTGGCCCTCTCCTCGATCTCCCGTAGTACCGCGGGACGATTTCCGTCCTCCCGCGGTCTGATGTTCACCCTTCTCGGCGGGTGAACGGCCGCTTCCGGTCGTACCGTCGAAAACATGACTCAGCGGGCGAAGATCGACACGGGCGGCAGTGAGATCGCGGACGAGCCCCCTGTCGTCCACCGCGTCGCCGGACTGACCTCCGCCGAGGTCGCGGAACGCGTCGCCCGTGGCGAGGTCAACGACGTCCCGGTCCGCTCCTCGCGCTCCACCGTCGACATCGTCCGCGGCAACGTCTTCACCCGCTTCAACGCGATCATCGGCGTGCTCTGGGTGATCATGTTCTTCGTCGCGCCGATCCAGGACAGCCTCTTCGGCTTCGTGATCGTCGCCAACACCGGCATCGGCATCATCCAGGAGCTGCGCGCCAAGAAGACCCTCGACAGTCTGGCCGTCATCGGCGAGGCGAAACCGACGGTCCGGCGCGACGGGGTCTCGGCCGAGGTCTCCACCTCCGGGATCGTCCTCGGCGACCTCATCGAACTCGGACCCGGCGACAAGGTGGTCGTCGACGGCGAGGTCGCCGAGGCCGACAGCCTGGAGATCGACGAGTCTCTGCTGACCGGCGAGGCCGACCCGGTGGTGAAGAAGCCCGGCGACAAGATGATGTCGGGCTCCTTCGTGGTCGCGGGCGGCGGCGCGTTCACCGCCACCAAGGTCGGGCGCGAGGCGTACGCGGCCCAGCTCGCCGAGGAGGCGTCCCGCTTCACCCTCGTCCACTCCGAGCTGCGCTCCGGCATCTCCACGATCCTCAAGTACGTGACCTGGATGATGGTCCCGACCGCGATCGGCCTCATCGTCAGCCAGCTCGTCGTCAAGGACACCGACTTCAAGGACTCCGTCGCCCGGACCGTCGGCGGCATCGTCCCGATGATCCCCGAGGGCCTCGTCCTCCTCACCTCCGTCGCCTTCGCGATCGGCGTGATCCGGCTCGGCCGCAAGCAGTGCCTCGTGCAGGAGCTGCCGGCCATCGAGGGCCTGGCCCGCGTCGACGTCGTCTGCCTCGACAAGACGGGCACGCTGACCGAGGGCGGCATGGACATCACCGAGCTGCGGGCCCTCGACGGAAGCGACGAGGAGTACGTACGGAAGGTCCTGGGCGCCCTCGGCGAGTCCGACCCGCACCCCAACGCCTCGCTCCAGGCCATCATCGACGCCTACCCCGATGCGGAGGACTGGCGCTGCACCGAGTCGCTGCCGTTCTCCTCCGCCCGCAAGTACAGCGGCGCGACGTTCAGCGAGGGCGACGGCGAGAGCTCCGCCTGGCTCCTCGGCGCCCCCGACGTCCTCCTGAAGGCCGGCGACCCGACGCTCGGCGAGATCGACCACCTCAACGAACAGGGCCTCCGGGTCCTCCTCCTCGCCCGGACGACCCGCGAGCTCGACTCCCCCGACGTGGCGCAGGACGCCGCCCCGACCGCGCTCGTCGTCCTCGAACAGCGGCTGCGCCCGGACGCCGCCGACACCCTCTCCTACTTCGCCGACCAGAACGTGGCCGCCAAGGTCATCTCCGGCGACAACGCGGTCTCCGTCGGAGCCGTGGCCGGGAAGCTCGGCCTGCCGGGGTACGAGAACACCGTCGACGCCCGCCACCTGCCCACCGAGCAGGCCGCGATGGCCGACGAACTCGACCGCAACGCGGTCTTCGGCCGCGTCACCCCGCAGCAGAAGCGGGACATGGTCGGCGCGCTCCAGTCCCACGGGCACACGGTCGCCATGACCGGCGACGGCGTCAACGACGTCCTCGCCCTCAAGGACGCCGACATCGGCGTCTCGATGGGCTCGGGTTCCGAGGCGACCCGGGCCGTCGCCCAGATCGTCCTCCTGAACAACTCCTTCGCGACCCTGCCGTCGGTGGTCGCGGAGGGCCGCCGGGTCATCGGCAACATCACCCGGGTGGCGACCCTCTTCCTGACCAAGACGGTCTACTCCGTCCTCCTCGCCATCCTGGTGGTCTGCTCCCAGGTCGAGTACCCCTTCCTGCCCAGGCACCTGACCCTGCTGTCCACCCTCACCATCGGCGTCCCCGCGTTCTTCCTCGCCCTCGCCCCCAACAAGGAGCGCGCGAAGCCGAACTTCGTGAGACGGGTGATGCGGTACGCGATCCCGGGCGGCATCGTGGCGGCGGCGGCCACCTTCACCACGTACCTCATCGCCCGCTCCCACTACAGCGGCCCGGGCGCCCTCGACGCGGAGACGAGCGCCGCCACCCTGACGCTCTTCCTGGTCTCCATGTGGGTCCTGGCGATCGTCGCCCGCCCCTACACCTGGTGGCGCATCGCCCTGGTCGCCACGATGGGCGGCGCCTTCCTCCTGGTCCTCGTCGTCCCCTGGCTCCAGGACTTCTTCGCCCTGAAGCTGGTGGGCGTCACGATGCCCTGGACGGCGGTCGCGATCGCGGCGGTCGGAGCGCTGCTCCTCGAGGTGGCGTGGCGCTGGGTGGACCGGAGATTCCCGGCTTAGGGGCCACGGACGGTGCGCGGTGCTCACATCACGAGGATCACGTCCCGGCACGCGTAGTCGGCCGCCGTCGAGCAGACCTCCAGCGTCCAGCGCCCCGCCTCGGCCCGTAGCTCCGCGCGGAACGTTCCGTCGCCGCACGGGTGCATCGTGTCGTCCCCGACGCAGGTGCCGTCCTCGGCGAGCCGCCGCACCCGTAGGCGCATCGCCGCGTCGGCGTTCGTCGCCCACACCTCGAACGGCTCTCCGGCCGCGGCGACATCGGGCAGTTCCACGCCGACGGGGTGCTCGGAGCTCAGGGCCCGGGCGGGCTCCAGGTCGTTGCACATCCGCTTCAGTTGGTGGATGGCCGCGTCCGCGTTGATGAGGTCCGCGTGCCTGCTCTCCAGCCAGAGCGTCCGGCCCGTCGACGGCCATTCGGGCGGGGTCTGCGCGATATGGGCCACCGTGCCGTCACCGAG
This sequence comes from Streptomyces sp. NPDC056527, assembly GCF_042794475.1. Taxonomy (NCBI): domain Bacteria; kingdom Bacillati; phylum Actinomycetota; class Actinomycetes; order Kitasatosporales; family Streptomycetaceae; genus Streptomyces; species Streptomyces sp. NPDC056527. Next base: position 50,081 of record NZ_JBHTTQ010000002.1, on the reverse strand, counting down.
GATCTGCACGTACCGGTCCTCGGGGTCGGTCGACTTCGAGAAGTCGGAGTGGAAGCTCGCCCTGCCCTCCGCGGAGAAGGAGACCGCCTGATCGGTCCGGTGCTTGTCGCCCCCGAAGGCGAACAGGCTGTAGCGGTCACGTCCGTGGGCGGCGTCGTTCGCGCGGATGGCGTTGTTGATCTCCACGAAGTACGCGGCGGAGTCCGCGATCATCCACGGCTCGACCCCCTCGACCGGCGTGCGGCTGCTCAGACGGTCCCTGCCCCGCTCCTCGTCGAGCACGACCCGGTACGTGGGGATGAGCTGACCGAGCGAGGGATACGACGAACAGATCCCGTGCAGCCACTCGTTGAGGGACCCCGGCAGCCACCGGGCCCGCCCCGTGAGGAACCGCAGCGCCTTGACGCTCCCGGAGAAGGGCGTGCCCAGGGTGGCGACCGAGCGCGTGCGTTCCCATCCGCCGAGGACCTCGGCGTAGTACCGCACCACCAGACCGCCCATGGAACGGCACAGGAAGATCACCTTGGCGTCCCGGGCCCGCGGATACCGCGCCGGGTCGGCCGTCTCCTGCCAGCGGTCCAGCCGTTCGTCGACGAATCGCTTCAGCCTCCGGGCCGAATTGCGGTTGCTCAGACGCCAGTCGTACGGGAAGACCGCGAACCTCTCCGGCTCGATGCCCAGTCGCCGCTGGAGGCCGGCGCATCCGGTGTCGGAGATCAGACCAGGCAGGAGGCGCGCGCCCTCGATGGCCCGTCCCACCTCCAGGGCGTGCGGCGGCTCCGGATCCCCGTCGCCGATGCCCTCCTGCAGCCTCAGCAGCTCGCTCGTCCGCCGGGGGCCGAGAACGCCGCCGACCGCCTGCGGAGTCAGGTCCCAGACGTCGAGCCCGTCCCGGGTCAGAGCCGTGCCCATGATGCCCGGAACCACGACGACGAGATCGTCTTTCACCCCACGCTCCCCCTCTCCACTCGGGCGGCCTCCGCCGCCCGCTGCCGGACGACCCGCGGCGCGGGCCTCCCCTCGTCCATCTGCCAGGGCAGGACCACCTGGTCGCAGCGGAGCCGGTTCTGCGCGATGCCCTGGATCATCAGCGTGATGCGGCGCCCGTCGTAGACGGAGTCCACGTTCGTCACGTCGTAGCCACGGGACTCCATCGGATCCAGGCTCCGCTCCCGCCTGACGTCCCAGAGCCGGAGGCGTCCCGACTTCCTGCTCCAGCCGATGAGCAGGGGGCGCTCCGGCGGACCGGCGAGAGCGAGTCCGTCGAGCGGTCCACCGGGCTGCTCGGGGAGCGGGGTCGACACGTCGATCCCGCCGTCGCACTCGGCGAACTCCACCGTGTACCGGGTCGCGAAGGCGACCAGCGGGACCGCCCGGGCCACGCGTCTGAGCACTCCGGTGGCGACGGCCGTCGCGCCGGGCACGGTGACCGGTTCCGGCCGCCCGTCGGATTCGCCCAGATCCCAGACCCGTACCGCGTGACCGCCCCAGAGCGACAGCCGGGTCGACCCGCCGGGGACGTCCACCAGCTCCACCTGCTGCACGGCGCCCGCGCCGCCCATCCAGTACGTCCGGCCCTCGCTCCACGCGCCGCGCCCCGTGCCGTCGCGCTCCCACGTGACCACGCTCTGGCCGGACGGCCACATCAGCCGTATCCGGCCGGTGTCGGTGACGCCGAGGGCGATCGAGGTCACGCGCAGGTCGGAGGCGCCCGGCAGCTCGAACTCCTCGGATTCCAGAAGCTCCAGCCGCGGGCCGAGCCTGCGGAGCACGACGCGCCGGCGCCCGACCGCCGCGGTCAGCCACCCGTCACCGACCCGCGTGGTCGCGAGCGCGCCCACCTCCCGGGACGGGTGCGCGAGTCGCGGGCCGTCGACGGCCTGCCCGGAGGCCGTGTGCAGGCCGAGCAGTACGTCGGAGCCCTGCGAGCGGGCGAGGAGCAGGGACCCGTCGGGACCGCCCGTCGCCCGCAGCTGCGGCCCGTCGGCCTGCCTCCCCCGAGCGTGTACGGCCAGGGCGGCGGCCCCACCGTCCCCGTCGGGAGCGTGCGGCTCCCAGACCTGGAGCTGATTGTCGTCCGCGACCGCCAGACGCCCCGTCCCGGCGGGGTCGAAGGCCAACGACATGTGACTGTGGTTGCACGGCAGGGGCACGTACTCCCTGCCGGCCTCGTCCCAGACCCGGACCGCGGCGTCCTCGCGGACGGCGGTCAGCAGGCCCCGGGGGCCGCGCCCGAGCGTCACGCCCCCTCCGGCGGTCCCCGTGCCGAACCGGAGCTCCGCCTCGCCGCCGAAGAGGTCGTCCAGGTGCCAGCGCCGCAGCGTGTGGCCGTCCAGGGCCGCGATCACGGCCCCCGGTCCGTCCTCGGGGACCAGCGCCGACACCGCCCTGACCACCTCGGCGCCGTCGTCGAGGGACCGTACGCGAACGAGCCGGTCCTGCCCCGTCTTCAGCCCCAGCACCTCCCACACCGTCACTCCCCCGGCGCCGCCCGCGACCACGGCGACCCGCCCTCCGCAGACGACGAGGGCCACGCAGCGGAAGCGCTCGGGCGCGGAGACGCGGTACGGATGGATCCGCTTCCGGGCGTACTCCACGGTGCTGTCCCACCGCCACACCCACAACCCGTCGGCGTCGACCACGGCGAGGAAGACCTCGCCGCCCCGCCGCACCGAATCGAGAGCGACCGGCGACCCTCCCCAGTACAGCTCCTCCACCGGGTAGCGGCTCCGGCCGTGCCACATCCGCACGCACTGGCTGTCGTGCGCGGCGATCACCCGGCTCTCGCCCCGCCCGGACGCCGTCACCCCGCGCTGTGTGGGGGGCGAGGCCCAGGTGGCGGGCCCCGTGGTCCTGCTCCGGGTCTCGCGCCCGTCCGCGGTCCACGACGTGATCTCACCGGCGCCCGCGACATGGATGATCCCGTCGCCCTGTGCCTCCCAGTGCACCGCCAGGGCGCCCCCGCTGGGAGCGGGCCGGCTCCTGCGCAGCGGCAGCCTCTCGGCGCTGCTCCAGACGTCGTCCCAGAACACGAACGACGGCTTCGGAACCGTCGCGAGGAACCGGGGGGAGAACATCGCCAGGGCGGTGGCCCGCAGCATCGCCCATCGGGGGGCCGGCGCCGGGTGCCTGCGGAAGTGGTCGGCCACCCGTAGATAGAGGGCGCTCTGCCGGGTGATCGCCAGCCGGGCGGCCACCAGCGGTTCGAGCAGGTCGGGCTCGGCCGCGACCAGGAAGTGGTGGTCCTCGACCAGTTCCTCCAGGGCGTCGTCACCGGCCAGGGCGGCATGCGCGGCGAGATAGTGGGCGACGTACGGTTCCGCGTCCTGCCAGTCCTCGCCTCCCCCGGGCGTCAGGGTCCGGTACACCGCCCGGTGCTGCCGCCGCTGTTCCGCCTCGCCCTCCACCAGATGGGCGCCGAAACTGGGGTGGTGGAGGCGGTAGACCTCCGTACCGAACTCGCTGTCCTTGGCGATCGTCACGCCCGTGGCCGCACGGATCACGGCCCTCAGATCGTCGACGTCGTACCGCCTGCTGTCCGGGCCTCGCACCGTGTTGGTGACATCGAGCCACACCCGGGGCTGGGGCAGTCCGACACCTTGCGCCAGCGCGAGCGCCCGCATGAAGTCCCGGACACGGAAGGGGTCTTGCGGGTCGAGCCGGTCCAGTTCGTCCGCCAGCAGGGAGTCCAGGACGGCCGTGCCGGGCCGGAGCTCCCTGTCCAGCCTGGTCACGTCGGGCGGCGTGGACAGCTGGGCGAGATGACGGGCCCACAGGGTGGCCACGAGAAAGAGCCCCTTGCTGCGGTCCGCGATGTACCGGGCGACGGCGCCGCGCGTCTGCGCCGCGTCCGGCAGCAGGTTGTACGGGGAGTCCTCCTCGCCGAGGAGCCGTTCGACGTGCCGGGCGATGTCCTGCTCGACCTCGGGCGTCCGGTCCAGCTCCAGCGGCTGCACGCAGTGCAGGACCTCCAGCAGCGTCTCGACGGGGAGATCGCCCGGGAGGTTGCGGCGCGCGTTCGGCCGGGTGGCGACCACCACCCGCACCCGCGGCCGCGCCGCCAGCGGATTGAGCAGGCCCCGCGCGATGTCGAAGGAGTGCCCGGCGGCGGCCTCGTCGAGACCGTCGAACATCAGGGTGAGGCTGCCCTTGCGTTCCGCGAGGTTCCCGACCGCCTCCACACAGGTGTACGCGGATAACCTCCCGGGCCCGGCCCGCAGGTCGAGGGGCCGCAGACACGCGGCCAACTCCTCGCAGAGCCCGGCCAGGGTCTTGCCCCGGCAGTGGATCGCCGCGTTCACCGACCGGAGTTCGGGCACGGCGCTTGGACGGCGGTCCGTCGGGAGGGAGGCCACGAAGCTGTCGACGGTCAGATGCGCCACATAGGCCAGGAGCGTGGACTTGCCCGCCCCCGACGCGCCCGTCACCGTGAACATCCCCGACTCGCGTACGCGCAGCCAGTCGACCAGTTCGGCGACCACCCGGTCCCGTGAGGCGAAGTCCCGCAGGTGCCAGCTGTCGCCCGCCTCGGAGAACACGGGCAGTTCCCCGCTCCGGAACTCCTTCCCTATCCAGGACTCGTCGTCCTCCGGCCGCAGCGCGGAACCGACGCGCGGGGACCAGTGCGGATTGAGCAGGAACCCTGGCCTCAGGGTCCGCACCTCGCGCCAGCGCGGGACCTGCCCCCGCGTCCGGTTGCTCACGGCGAGCATGAGGTGCTGAAAGAACACGCTGTCCTCGTCCCGGCGGAAGATCCTCGCTCTGCCGTCGACGAGCAGCCCCGGCGTCGACAGCACCTGTTCCAGGCAGTCGACCCAATGGCCCTCCATCGCCTCCTGCTCGGAGTCGGCGGTGGCGACGACGGCGAACCCGGCACGGGACCCCTTCAGCCGGTCGCGCGCGCCCTCGACCTGGATGCTCACCGCTCCCACCGCCTCCCCGGCGAAGCAGGCGTCCAGGACGAGCAGGGTGTCCGTGGCGTCCTCGGCGAGCCAGGAGACGAGCTCCTCGGCCGAGACCGCACGCGCGGGGTCGAACCGGCCTTCCTCGTAACTGTCCTCGCAGGCCAGGTAGAAGGCGCCCGCCACGACTTCGCCGTGCCCGGTCCAGTAGAGGATCTTCCGGTCCGCCGCCTGCTGCCCGAGCCGCAGCACCAGATCACGTATCTGCTCGCGCCCCGCGGTCAGGCGGGGCGCCGGCGCGTCCCGCTCCGCGCTCGCGACGTGCAGCGTGGGGGCGGCGAACCCGAGCCGTCTCGCCTGTTCGACGAAGCGTGACGCCGTGGGTCTCAGCTGCGGGCGCTCCCTGACCCTCCGTACGTCCCCTCGGTACCGGTCGACGACGACGGTGGCGACCACGCCGTCGCGCTGCTGCGCGTGATCCATCCGCTGTGCGTGATCCATCCGAACTCTCCCCCTCCAAGAGTTCATCCACACATCCGCACCCACAGGCGAAGCGACTTGTGGCAACCTGACGTCCCGCCCCAGGAACAGTGTGCCGCCCCACGCTGCTCGACGTCAGGCAAAAGGAGGCCGAATGACCCGCGATGGGATCACCATCGGAGACTTGGCGACGGACTGTCACATCTTCGAAGGAGACGGCACCCGCCCGATCCGCGAGGAGAACGTGACGATCATCTACGAGCCGGGTCTCCGCCGGGTGAATCTCCCCGTGGAGGTCCAGCAGTGGCGCCAGGACATCGAGGCGGAGCAGAAGCGCCGGCAGGCGGCGGGTGAGCGCTACGCCTGGAACAACCCGCGGTTCGCGGTCGAGAGCGTGCTCGTCACGCGGACCGACGAGGACGAGGCGCCCCTGGTGCGGATGAGCCTGTGCGACGCGGACTACTACGACTTCCTCGCCACCTCCATCAACCTGGACAGGCCGTTGCGCGACGGGGAGTCCGCCACCCTGCGCTCCCAGTACCTGACGAACGCCGACCCGGTGGACGCGCCCTCGTTCCTCTCCTGCAGCTTCGGCGTCAACGTCGCCGTCGAGACGGGCCGGGACGGGAAGATGGTCTTCGCCAGGCGAAGCATCACGGTGGAGGGCCACAACAAGGAGCGCTGGAACTCCTCCGTCAACGAGGGGCTCGCCGCGATCCACGACATCCCCGAGGACGGCAGGCCCATCAGCCTGGCCTCCGTGGCGCACCGCGCGCTGCGGGAGGAGCTGGCCGTCCAGGACGGGGACGAGGTCGAGTTGGAGCTGCTCGCCTTCGCGCTCGACCTGCGGAACCACCAGTGGGCCGCCTTCTACCGGGCCGTACTCCCCGAGCTCGGCTCCGAGGACCTCGTCGCCCGTCGGAGCAAGGGCGTCGAGGACAAGTGGGAGCACGACCAGTTCCGTTTCGTTCCGGCGGACCCCGACAGCGTGCTCGACTTCATCCTGGAGAAGGGCTCCCAGAAGGCGTGGACCCCCTGCGGGCCCGCCCTCTTCTACCTGGCCCTCGTCCGCAAGGCTGTCATCGCCCGCGGCGGCAACCCGTCGGGGCGACTGGACGTGGAGGCTGCGGAGCGGCGGGCCGTGGAACGGCTGCGGAGCGCCGTGTAGCCGGGGTCCCGGTCAGAAGATGTTCCGCTCCCGGTGCTGCTGACGCAGCTTGAGGAACTTGGTGCGCACCTGGTCGGCCGGTACCCCGCCGTCGGCCTGGATCATCAGATCGGCCAGGGCGTCCCGGGACTCCATGAAGCCGCGCCACTTCTGCTGCGGCTTCAGCCAGGTGTCCACCGCGGTCATCACCGCGACGATCAACGCAAGGGCGGGGACCCAGGTGATCAGCCAGCTCCCGTGCGCACCACCCAGGTTCGCGTCGGCGGCCACGATGGCGCTGGTGAGGATGAGCAGGATCCGGCTCAGGTAGTACGTGAGCCCGTAGTTGAAGGTCGCGACGCGCCAGCGCCGCATCTCCCGGTCCATCTCCTTGACGAGGGCCTCCGGCAGACGCTCGGCGACCTCACCGCTCTCCACCGAAGTCTCCACCGGCTCCTCGGCCATGCATCCCCCTGCGAACTCGTGTCCTCGGACGAACACCCCATTGTTCCAGGGGAGATGCACACAGCTGATCGACTTCCGCGAACCCGCTAGCGCACGTCGATGAAGTCGGCGTTCGAGACGTAGGGCTGCGCCCAGGTCGTGGCCGGGTAGTACCAACGCCAGTAGCCGTCCGCGGAGGCCGTGAGCGAGCTCTTCAGATGACCGGTGGAGTTCGTCTTCACGGTCCGCACGGTGGTGTACGCCTTGCACGGGTACGCGCAGTACTGCAGCTGCACCGACTGCCCGGACAGACCGGTCCAGGTGTTGGTGTTCCAGTTGGCCGCGGTGAGCCGGCCGTAGGCGGTGAGGGTGGCGCCCTTGCGCACCGGCTCGGGGCCGGCGTCCATGGTCACGACCGTCTGCCGGCGCAGGCCGACGGACGGGAAGTACCCGCTCTGGAAGTCCCCGTCCTTGGCCTCCACCTGGGCGTAGGCCCGCCAGCCGTTGGGGCCCGCCGACGTGTTGGCGATCATGTCCGAGCGCGGGTCGAGGGTGAAGCTGCGGGAGCAGGTCTTCACCATGCCCGTGCCGGAGCAGGTGGCCAGGCCATGGACGTGGAACTTCAGGTCGTCGCCGAACTGCTGCTCCAGGTCCAGCCACACCTCCGTCAGCGGGGAGTCCTCGCTGACGGTGGCGGTGACCGTCACCTTCTTCGCCGCCGTGCCGAGAACGATGTCCTTGCCGCCGTTGACGACGACGCCGGTGATCCGCAGATTGCCGGTGGCGGCCTGGGCGGCCGGCGCGACGAGGGCGGCGGCGGCCAGACCGCCGACGGCCAGAGTGGCCGCCAGGCCGGTACGGAAGAGCGCGCGCAGGCGCATGAGGTCCCCCTGGGACTCGTACGACGAAATCCGGCCCCCCGGCCGGATCATGATGGTGCGAGGAGTGTACGGGCCGGGGATCGTCGCGACGCGGGGGGTCAGAGGGGCTGGAGGCGGGTGTGCAGGAGGCAGAACTCGTTGCCTTCCGGGTCGGCCAGGGTGTGCCAGCTCTCTTCGCCGGTCTGGCCGACGTCGGCGGGCTTTGCGCCGAGGGAGAGCAGCCGCTCCAGTTCGGCGTCCTGGTCGCGGTCGGTGGCGTTGACGTCGATGTGCAGTCGGAGCTTCCCGGTCCGCGGGTCGCTGCTGCGGCTGAGGACGAGGATGGGCTGCGGGCCGCCGAAGTCGGCGTCGGGCGGCCCGATCGCGATGGATCCGTCGTCCTCCCGGCCGAGTTCGACGTAGCCGAGGACCTCGCTCCAGAACGCGGCGAGCCGTTCGGGATCGGCGCAGTCGATGACCAGTTCACTGATGCGGCATGCCATGCCCGGCAGTGTAGGCACTCCCTAGGCCGAATCCCTGGCTGTCGCCGTCCACAGGCGGCGGCAGGAGAGGACCGCCGCCGCGAGGAGGAGGCCGTTGCGGGCGACCATCAGGGAGTTGCCCAGGGCCGAGCCGTGCATGACCTCCAGGTAGTGGAGCGGGTACGCGAACGCCGTCACGGCGGTCGCGGCGAGCAGGACCCACGCCACCGGACGCTGAGTGGTGAGCCGGGAGGTGAGGCAGACCGCCGCCAGGCCCAGCAGCCAGACCATGTACTGCGGGCTGATCACCCGGCTGGTGACCGTGAACAGCAGGATCGCGGTGAGCGCCGCGTCGAACGGTGTCGCCTCCGTCCAGCGCGAGGCCCGGCCCCGCCAGAACATCAGCCAGCCGAACGCGGCGGCCGTCGTCATCAGCGACAGCTGCGCCACCGTCGCCACGTGCTCACCGGCGAACTCCAGCGCTCCGTAGCGCGTTTCGACCCAGATCGGCATCCCCGACGCCCGCATCAGCGACAGCACCGTGCCGCCCAGAGACTCGATCTGGACGCCGCGGGCGCCCTGCTGCTGCAGGAAGTCGAAGCTGTGCCGGAAGGCGACGGCGAGGACGGTCAGCAGCGCCGCCGCGGCCGCGGCGGCGGAGATCCAGGCGTCCCTGGTGGTACGGCCCCGCTCCATGCCCACCAGGGTCAGCAGCGGCCACACCTTGATCAGGGCGCCGAACGCGGTCAGCGCCCCGCCGAGGCGCGGCCGGCGACGGCCGGCGAGCAGCGCGAGGACGGCGAGGGCCGTCACCTGGATGTCGAACCGCCCGTGCGGCAGGTTCAGGAGCATGGGCAGCCCGGCGGTCCACAGCCAGGCCCCTGCGAGCCTGCGGCCGGGGCGGGCCAGGGCCGCCATCACCACGGCGTCGGCGACGAGCGTGAGCACGAGGAACGCGGCGAAGTAGTCGAGGAAGGGCAGCAGCGACGGGGAGAGGAACAGCAGTCCGGCGCCCGGAGGGTACTGCCAGGTGACGTCGCCGACCGGGAAGGAGCCGTCGGCCAGCTGCTGGGACCACCGCGGGTAGAGGAACGCCACCTCGGAGGAGACGTTGCTGACGCCGATGTCGTCCTGGACCAGCAGGTACACCATGACGATGCGGGTCAGGACCCAGACCGTCCCGATCGCCGCGAGCGACTTCCCGGTGGTCCAGGTCGCGGCCCAGGCGTCCGCGCGCCGCGCCGCCCTGTCCAGGGCGCGCGCCGCCGCACCCCGGCCGCCGGCACGGTCTTCCTGCTGAGGGGGGACGGCCGGGTCGGAGGTGGCCGGGTCCGGGCCCTCCTCGGGAGGAGCGCCGCCCAGAAGGCCGGCCTTCTGCTGCGTCATGGATCGGAATGTAGACCGATATGACCGCTATCTCCCGGAACGAACCGCAGGTCCCGGCACACGTCCCCCAGAGGGCGGCCCCTGCGGAGGGAGCCGGGCGAGCCTCCGGCCGTCAGGCCGCGCCCGGCCGCCGCCACCGCAACCGCGTACGGCCCAGGGGTGTCCGGCTAGTCGAACCACCGGTCCCTGGCCAGCTCCGCCGTCCTCGACGGGTCCTCCAGCAGGGCCGCGACCTCGAAGCGGCGGGGCCACTGGCCGGCCGCCCAGGCAAGGCCGGCGGCGACGCCCTCCAGCGTGGCGGCGTGGATCGTGCCGTCGGGGGTGCGGCGCCAGTCGAGTTCGACGCCCGCGGCGCGGAGCTCCTCGTGCTCGGTGTACGAGTCCGGGGTCGCCGGCCCGAGGAGGGCGTGCACCGAAGGCGGTACGTCGTGCTCCTCGCCGACCGTGGTGACCTCGGCCTCCACGGACTCGCTCAGCCGCCGGACCTGGAACAGCTCCGCCAGATCGGCCGCCCGCGACGGGGAGACCGGCAGCAGGGGCAGCCCGCCGGCCAGCGGGAGGAGGTCGGGCGCGTCCGCGACCAGCGCCTCCGACGCGTCGACCACCAGCAGTTCCCCGTCCACGACCGCGCGCAGCTCGTCGGGGAGGGTGACCTGCTCGGGGTCCAGATCGGCGAGCGCGGTGTACAGCGCGTGCAGCTGGGCGCCGGTCACCTCGCGCTCCGGGGAGGCGAGCCGCGCCAGGAGCTCGGCCGCGCCGCCCGGCTCGTCGAGGAGAGCGGTGACCGAGGTGCGTACGCCCAGGGCCCGCAGGACCTGCTCGTCCTCGAAGCCGGTCGCGTCCGCGGAGTCGTACAGGCCGCTGAGCAGCGGGTCCGTGCCGGCCGCCCGCAGACCGGCCGGACGGCGGCCGTCGAGGACGGGGTGGTCGCGGAGCCACCAGGCGGTGTAGGACCGTACGGTCTCGGTCGTCCCGTCCGGCATCAGGATCCGTACGGGCTGGGTGAGGGCGTCCCGCAGCGGGGGCTGCGCCAGCAGGGCCAGCGCCTGCGGCCAGGCGTCGTCGTCGACGAGGTCCAGGTCCCGCACGGCGACGATCTCGGTCGCCACCGGCGGCACCGGCGCCTCCGGCAGCCGGTCGAGGACGTCCTCGCACCACACGTCGACCGCGTCGAGGAGCCCGGCGTCGTCGGACTCGGCGAAGTCGCTCTCCCGGGGCTCCAGTTCGTCCGGGTCGAGGACGAGGTCGGTGGCTCGGACCAGGGCGAAGTTGGCGAGCACCCCGCAGGCGGCGAGCGGCTGCTCGCCCCACCGCTCGGCCAGTTCGGCGTCGCAGAGCGCCAGCTCGTCCTCGCGCATCACGGCCGCGAAGGCGCTGCCGGGAAGGACCAGCTCACCGGCGGGCGCGAGTTCGCCGTCCTCGTCGGGCAGGGCGAGGGCTCCGAGCCACGGCTCGTCGCCGGGCTCCAGCTCCGCGTCCCGCACGAGCGAGAGGACGGTCTCGGCGAGCTCGTCGGCGTCCAGGGTGTCCGCGTCCTCGTCCCAGATCTCCCCCGCGTCGAGGGAACCCGCGACCGCCGCCCTGACCTGCGGAGTCGTCAGCACGGCGCGGGGCGTGGCGGGCAGGGCGCCCAGCTTCTCCAGGAGGGGGTGGGCGGCGTCCGGGTGGGCGACCTTGAGACCGAGCCGGGTCAGATCGGTGGGGGTGTGGTCCTGGGGCAGCAGGACGTGCCGGGGCCCGATGGTGGTCCGGATCCGGGAGCCGGGCTGCTCCTCTCGGTCCTCGTCGAGAGCGTCGTCGTACGGACGCGCCTCCTCCCCGCCCGCCAGCGGGACCGGCAGGCCCGTCAGCCGGTCCGGGTCCACCCCGGCCAGAGAGTCGTACAGCTGCCACCACCACGACGGCGCCCGGTCCACCCCGGCCAGCCGGTCGATCGCCTCCGTCAGCGGCACCCGTCCGATCCCCAGCGTGCGCAGCTCAGGCCGCCGTTCCAGCCCCGCGGGCAGCAGGGTCGGGAAGACCTCCGCCAGGACGGCGACCGTCTCGGCGCCCGCGCCCTCCACCACCTCCGCCTCCACGGGCCGCAGCGCGGGCACGTCCTCGGACGGCGCCTCGGGAGCCAGGAACGCCACCCGCGGCAGTCGCTCCAGGATCGCGGCGCGCAACGCCCCGTCCAGGACGCCCTTGCCGAGCAGACCCGGCACCAGGTCGATCGTGGCCACGGTCACCGGCTGCCAGTCCGCGAGGAGTTCGGCGTACGCGTCGGCCGACCGCTGGACCAGGAAGTCGGTGAGCGGCCCGGGCGCGGGGTGGCGGCGGGCGGTGTCGAGCGGCAGCGAGGCGATGAGGAGGGCGGGCAGGCCGAGCGGTTCGTCGGTGGGGGTGGGGGCGTGGACGACGGGCGCGGTACGGGGGCGCAGCGGCGCGCCCTCGCCGTCGACGGGGACGGCCCAGGTCACCGACCAGTGGGGGCGAAGCCGCTCCTCGACCGGCCGGTCCTTGAGGAGCGCGGGGTCGAGGGGGCCGCCGTGGCTGACGGTCCGCCAGCGGTGCGTTCCGGTGGCGGAGTCGGCGATCTGGACGTAACCGTCCCGCTCGGAGCGGCGGAGCGTCCGTACGCCCTCCGAGGTCTCGACCACGATCTCGGCGAGGCCGGGGAGGGTGAGGAGCAGGGCGTCGTCGATGGAGTCGAGGAGCCGCTCGGCGAGGTCGACGGCGGCGGAGTCGCGCAGCGGGAGCACGACCACGGTGTCGTAGCCGTCGGGGGCGGTGCCCTCGGCGGGCAGCGGGAGACGCAGCAGCGGGACATGGCCGTCGCGGCGGCGCAGTTCGTCCCCGAGGCCGGGGCTGTGCCGGGCGACCTCGGCTGCCAGCTCGCGAGCCTCGGCGAGGGACCAGCGGACACCGCCGTGGCGGCCCAGGACGGCGGGCTCGTCGGAGACGGCGAGGACGGCGGCGAAGCCGACGCCGAAACGGCCGACGGCGGTCATGTCCTGCTCGCCCCGCTTCGCGGAGGCGCGCAGCGTGGACAGGGACTCGACACCGGTGGCGTCCAGCGGGGCGCCGGTGTTGGCGGCGGCGAGGACGGCGGGGGCGTCGGGGCCTGCCGCATGCAGGGTGAGCCGGAGCCTTCCCGTCACCCCGGAGCGGCGGGCGGCGTCGGCGGCGTTCTGGGCGAGCTCGACGACGAGACGGTCGCGGTAGCCGCCGAGGGCGAGGTCCTCCTCGGCGTTGGCGTCCTCCCGGAACCGGGCGGGCCCGGCACCCCAGGCATCGAGCACGCCTCGCCGCAGCCGGGCGGTACCGAAGGGGTCGGCTCCGTCGGTCGACGTCCTGACGCTGACGCTCACGTCTGACTCCACTCTGCGGGGCGGGATTGTGCCGGGGCCCGAAGGTACCGCGACCTGCGAGTCCCCGGGCGCCACGGGGTGCCCGACGCCCGCCATCCCGACTACCCGAGCCCACCGAGCCCATTCACCCGGGGCCCGCCCCCGTGTGGGCGCTCGCGTCCCGCTGCCCCACCCCCGTGTGGCCGGGGGGGCCGCCCCCCGCCCGTTACGAGTGGCCCAGGTCTTCCGACGTGTCGTCCGGTTCCGTCGTCGAGCCCGAGTCCTTCGCCGGCCGCAGCGGGAACTCGTCCGCACCCATCGAGTCCAGCACCGGCGGCGCCGGCCGCGGCGGCTTCGGCATGACCGCCGCCTCCGAGTGCCCCCCGCAGCCGTACGCGAGCGACACGACCCGCCCGTCCGCCGGCGAGAACTCGTTCGCGCACACACCGAACGCCTGCTTCAGCGAACCGGCCAGCGGCACCAGGAACGCACAGGACTCGCACGACGCCGGCGCGGCCTGCGCCATCGGCGTCTTCGCCCCGAACGACTCGTCCCACCGGTCCGCCGCGACATGCAGCCCGTACCGCGACAGCACCCGTGCCCGCCGCATCCCGAGCTCCTCGGCGACCGAGGCGATCGCGCCCCGGGACGGCGTACGGGAGACGATCTCGGCGTCCTCGACGTCGAGATGGTCCGCCATCTCCTCCGATACCGCGGAGTTCGGCGGCGGCGCGTCCTCCCCGGTGTACCCCGGCTCCAGCCGCAGGTCGTCCTGCTCCGTCGGCAGCAGGTCACCCGGTCCCATGTCGCCCGGCCGCAGCCGCTCGCTCCACGGCACCCACTCGGGGGCGAGGAGCGCCTCGGAGCCGGGCAGCAGGACGGTCTCGTCGAGGGTGACGGTCTTCGCCCGGGAGGCGCGCGTGACCGTCACGGCCCAGCGCCAGCCGCGGTAACCGGGCTCCTTGCACTCGAAGAAGTGCGTGACCACCCGGTCGCCCTCGGCGACGGCATCCACGTGCGCCCCGACGATGCCGGGTGCGGCCGCCTCCTCGGCGGCCGCCCGCGCCAGGTCTACCGCCTCGGCGCACAGGCGGTCGGGGGTACGCGGGGTACGCGCAGTACGGCTTCGCGTCGTCGCAGCACTCACAGGTCTCGCTTCTCTCCTACGCCGTCTCACGGGTGCGCCGGGCCGAGGAGCGGGAGCGAAAGCTACGGGCGGCGGGCGGAGCGGACCAGGGGGCCGCATCGACGTCCGCACCCGACATGTCTCGCGTGTCTCGGGCACACCTATCGTCATCCATTCTGCGGGATGCCGAAGAGGCGCGCGGCCGAGAACTTCCGCCGGTGGCGCGCTACGCACGCTACCCCCTCTGCCGCCCGCCGCCCACCTGCCCGCCCCAAGTGGCCCGTATCGCGGACGCCCGGACCGCATCCGCGCAGGGTCGAGAAGGGCCGCCGCGCCGCGCCAACGGTTCGTATGGGACGGGCGTGGGGCACTATGACGGAGTGGCAGCCGCACGGTCGTCCGCAGGATCCCACGATCATGCCGGGCCGCTCAGCCGAGCGGGCCGGGCGGTCGGGCGCGCCCTTCACCTGCCGTTCACCGGCACGGCGAAGGGGATTCGAAAGGCGACACACGCGCACGGCGCGGGCGAGTCGGGCCTGGGAAAACTGATCGAGCTGCATGCCGTGAACGGCGCCGGCGACGTCATGATCACCATCGCGCTCGCCTCCACGGTCTTCTTCTCCGTACCGACCGAGGAGGCGCGCGGCCGGGTCGCGCTCTACCTGGCGATCACGATGCTCCCGTTCACGCTCCTCGCCCCCGTGATCGGCCCGCTCCTGGACCGCATCCCGCACGGCCGCCGCGCCGCGATGGCCGGGGCGATGCTGACCCGGGCGGTGCTGGCGATCACCATGTCGGCGGCGGTGTCCACGGGCGGCCTGGAGCTGTATCCGGCGGCGCTCGGCGTGCTGGTGGCGTCGAAGGCGTACGGGGTGGTGCGCAGCGCCGTCGTACCGCGTCTGCTGCCGCACGGCTTCTCGCTGGTCAAGGCGAACTCCCGGGTCACCCTCGCGGGCCTGCTGGCCACCGGCATCGCCGCGCCGATCGGGGCGGGGCTGCAGCAGATCGGGCCGGCATGGCCGTTGTACGGGGCGTGTGCGCTGTTCCTGCTGGGCGGGTACTGGGCGTTCCGGATGCCGCACAAGGTCGACTCGGCGAAGGGCGAGCGGCGGGCTCACCTGCTGACGCACGGGGAGAAGAAACCCAGCCTGCGGACGGTGGGGCCTTCGGTACTGCACGGGCTGCAGGCGAACGCGGCGCAGCGGATGCTGTCGGGGTTCCTGATCTTCTTCCTGGCGTTCCTGCTGCGCGAGCATCCGCTGCCGGGGCAGAGCGCGGCGGTGTCGCTGGCGATGGTGGCGGTGGCGGCGGGCGTCGGGAACGCCTGCGGGACGGCGGTGGGCTCGCTCCTGAAGGAGCGCGGCCACGCGCCGGAAGTGATCATCGCCACCATGATCATGACCGTCTGCGGGGCGGCGGTCCTGGCGGCGCTGTTCTTCAGCGGGGCGATGGTGGCGGTGCTGGGAGCGGTGGCGGGCCTGACGCAGGCGCTGTCGAAGCTGTCGCTGGACGCGCTGATCCAACGGGACGTGCCGGAGCTGGTCCGCACGTCGGCGTTCGCCCGCTCGGAGACGCTGCTGCAGATGGCGTGGGTGGTGGGTGGCGGGATCGGCATCTCGCTCCCCCTGAGCGGCCAGGTGGGCATGTGGGTGGCCGCGGCCATCCTGGGCCTGGGCGCGCTCCTGGCGGTCCGCGGCCTCCTGACGGCCGCGCGCGCCCCGGGCGGCAGGAAGGCCGAGGTGAAGTAGCGAGGGGCAGGCACGCCCCCCGCCGCGGCCCACCGAAAACGCGGCGCGCCGCACCCCCGCGTGGCGGAGTTCGGTACGCCCGATAGCCTTCGGGCCATGACCGTTGCGTTCTTCACCGGCTCGCGCCGCCGGGCCGCCGTCGCCCTCGGGGCCGTCTCCGCCGGGCTCCTCGTACTCTCCGCCTGCGACAAGCCGACTCCGCTCGCGACCCTGACGGTCGGGACCGAGTCGATCCACTCCGAGGCCGCCTGCTACAACGACGGCGACGCCATCAAGGAGTCGCAGATCCAGCAGTGCCTCAACAAGAAGGCCGAGAAGACCATCACGGTCTCCGCGGACGACAAGATCCGCTTCGGTGTCGACCCGTCGATCGCCGAGAACGGCTGGACGATCTTCCTCGGCGGCCAGAACGCCGAGCCGGAGCCGTACAAGAAGACGTACCGGACCATCCCGGCCAGCGCCTTCTTCTCCACCCAGACCGGCGAGGCCTCCGACTCCACGCAGGTCACCATCGTCGAGAACGACGGCAAGAAGCTGACCGGCATCTGGCACTTCCAGCTGAAGAAGGACGCCTGATCCTCCGGTGGCCCTCCGGATCCTGATCGTGACGGCCGTGGCGGCGGAGGCGGACTCCGTCGCCCGGGGCATCACGTTCGGCGGGCCGGGCTCGGGCGAGTACCCGCTGCCCGGCGGCTTCGTGCTGCGCCGCCGCGCGGGTACGGGGCCCGAGGGGCGAGCCCCGGTGGTCGACGTGCTCGTCGGCGGTGTCGGCCCCGCCTCGGTGGCCGCCGCGACCGCCACGGCCCTCGCGCACGCCGCCGCGCACGACCCCGCCGCCCCGCCCACGCCGCCCTACGACCTCGTGGTCTCGGCCGGCATCGCGGGCGGGTTCCAGCCGCTCGCTCCCCTCGGCTCCGTCGTCGTCTCCGACGCCATCGTCTCCGCCGACCTCGGCGCGCAGACCCCCGACGGCTATCTGACCGTCGAGGAGCTCGGCTTCGGGCGGTCCTCGCACGCCGTGGGCGCCACCCTCACCCGGCGGATCTCCGCCGCGCTCACCCAGGGCGCCCGGCCCCACACCGTCGCACCCGTGCTCACCGTCTCCACCGTCACCGGCACCGCCGAGCGCGCCGACGAGCTGGCACGGCGTCACCCGCGCGCCGCCGCCGAGGCGATGGAGGGGTTCGGCGTGGCCGAGGCCGCCGCCGCGTACGGCCTGCCCGTGGTCGAGATCCGCGCCGTCTCCAACGCCGTGGGCCCCCGCGACCGCGCCGCCTGGCGCATCGGCGAGGCCCTGGACTCACTGCGGCACACGTTCCAGCTGCTCAGCACCTCCGTCTTCGTGGAGCCCGCCCCATGACGCCCAAGCTCAAGATCGCGTACTCGCCCTGCCCGAACGACACCTTCGTCTTCGACGCCTGGGCCCACGGCCGCGTGCCCGGCGCCCCGCGCCTCGACGTGACGTTCGCCGACATCGACCTCACCAACGGCTGGGCCGAGCGCGACGACACCGCGTACGACGTCCTGAAGGTCTCGTACGCGGCGCTGCCGTGGATCCTCGACAGGTACGCGCTGCTGCCCTGCGGCGGCGCGCTGGGCCGCGGCTGCGGCCCCCTGGTGCTGACGCGGGAGCCGGGTGCCGGCGAGGGCGCCTCCCGGGCCGAAGGCTTCGAGGGACTCACCGGGAAGACGGTCGCGGTGCCGAGCGAGCGCTCGACCGCGTACCTCCTCTTCCGGCTCTGGGCCGCCGACGTCGTCCCGGGAGGCGTCGGGAACGTCGTCGTGATGCCGTTCCACGAGATCATGCCCGCCGTGCGCGACGGGAAGGTCGACGCGGGGCTCGTCATCCACGAGGCCCGGTTCACCTATCAGAACTACGGCCTGCACGCGCTGGCCGACATGGGCGCGCACTGGGAGGACACCACCGGCCTGCCGATCCCGCTGGGTGCGATCGTCGCCCGGCGCTCGCTCGGCCCGGACATGCTGCTGCGCCTCGCCGACGCGGCTCGTACGTCCGTACGGATGGCCTGGGACGACCCGGCCGCCTCACGCCCGTACGTGCTCGAGCACGCGCAGGAGATGGACCCCAAGGTCGCCGACCAGCACATCGGCCTCTACGTCAACGAGTTCACGGCCGACCTCGGAGAGGCCGGCTACGCCGCGGTCCGCGGGCTGCTCACGCGCGCCGCGGCCGAGGGGCTGGTACCGCCCCTCGGCCCGGACGCACTGGCGTTCCCGTAACGCGGTGGATCGGACGGGTCAGACGTCGAGCTGGTCCGCCACCGCCCGCAGCAGGCCGGCGATCTTGGCGCCCTGCGCCTTGTCGGGGTAGCGCCCCCGCTCGAGCATCGGAGTGATGTTCTCCAGGAGCGTCGTCAGGTCCTGCACGATGGACGCCAGTTCGTCGGGCTTACGGCGCTGCGCCGCGGCGACGGAGGGCGTCGGGTCGAGGACCGTCACCGACAGCGCCTGGTCGCCGCGCTGTCCCGCGACCACCCCGAACTCCACGCGCTGCCCCGGCTTGAGGGCGTCGACTCCGGCAGGGAGCACCGACGAGTGGACGAACACGTCGCCGCCGTCGTCCCGGGAGAGAAAGCCGAAGCCCTTCTCGCTGTTGAACCATTTGACCTTGCCGGTAGGCACGTCTGTCCTTGTCCTCGTACTCGATGGATGCGCCGGGATTCCGGCTCTGGGGACCAACTACAGCGGGCGCCCGACCCTCCCCCGAGCTCTCGCCTCCGCTCGAGCAGGGGGACCCCCGGGCACCAAGGCTAATGGGCTTCGGGCTGGTGACAAGACGTCGCCGGTTTGTTCCTCCGGCCTGGGAACTACCCTGGCCGAATGCGTAGTGAAACCCCTTCCGCCCCGTCGGACGACTCCCAGCCGGGTGACGGTCTCGTCCGGGCCGGTGCGATCGTCTTCATCGTCGGCGCGGTGGCCACGCTGGTCACGGTCGCCCCGCTGTTCCTGGGCACCGACCCGTTCCCGCCGGTCGCGTACGCCGTGTGCATGTTGATGGGCGTCGGATTCCTCGTCGCGGGCGCCGGTGTGCTGCGCTCGATCGCGGCGCAGCGTCGCCAGGCGAAGACGGCCGCGGCCGGCGGCAGCTAGCCGCAGTACGCCTCCCACCAGGCACGGAACTCTGTCAGGTCGGGCAGCACGACGTCCGCGCCGGCCGCCCGCAGCTCCGCCTCGTCGCACGGTCCGGTCGCCACGGCCACCGACACGGCGCCCGCGTGCGCGGCGCCGCGTACGTCTCCGGTGTGGTCGCCGACGTACACACCCGCGGAGTGCTCGCGCAGCGCCTCCGCCTTGCCCTCGGCCCACAGGCCGCCGATGACGGCGTCGGGGTCGATGCCGAGGTGGGTGAGGTGCAGCTTGGCGTGCGGCTCGTTCTTCGCGGTGACGACGATCGCCCGGCCGCCCGCCTCACGAACGGCTTGAATCGCATCCCGCGCGCCGGCCATCGCGAGCGACGGCTCGATCGCATGCGCCGGGTAGAGCGCGCGGTACTGGGCGACCCGCTCCTCGATCTCCGCCTCCGGGAACCAGTGCGCCAGCTCGTGCTCCAGCGGCGGTCCGAGCCGGGAGACGGCCAGGTCGGCGTCGATCGGGACGCCGACCTGGGCGGAGAAGGCCTCGTAGGTGGCCTTGATGCCGGGGCGCGAGTCGATCAGCGTCATGTCCAGGTCGAAGCCGACGGTCAGCGGAGGTCGCGAGAGAGTCATGGGTGACATTGTGCCCGGGTGTTCGAATCGGGCCGCTGCTTAGACTGAGCCAAGCCTTACCGAAGTCGCCTCGCCGACGTCGACGTGACACCCGCACCTCCCGATGGGCCTCGATGACAGCCGCATTCCGTTCCAGACGCGTCCTCGCCACCGTCGCCGCCGTCATCGCCCTCCTCCTCGCGGTCCTGCTGAGCCTCGCCGTGGGCGCCCGGGCCATCGCCCCGTCCACGGTCCTCGACGCGCTGCTGCACGGCGGGACGAGCGACGACGCCGAGGTCGTACGGCAGATGCGGGTGCCCAGGACCGTGATCGGGCTGATGGTCGGCGCCGCGCTGGCCCTGGCCGGTACCGCGCTGCAGGGCATCACCCGCAACCCGATCGCCGACCCCGGCATCCTCGGCATCAGCCAGGGCGCCTCGGTGGGCGTGGTCTTCGCGATCGCCTTCGCCGGGGTGCACACGCTGACGGGGTACGTGTGGTTCGCCTTCGCGGGCGCGGCCCTCGCCTCGGTCGCGGTGTACGCCATCGCCTCCAGCGGGCGCGGCGGGGCGACTCCCGTGAAGCTGGCGCTCGGCGGCGCCGCGATCAACGCGCTGCTGCTGTCCGTGACGACCGGCATCCTGACGACCAGGGCGTCGGCGCTGGACGAGTTCCGGTTCTGGCAGATCGGTTCGCTGGACGGCCGGGACGCCGAGGTCGTCGGGCAGATCTGGCCGTTCCTGCTGGTCGGCGCGGTGCTCGTGGTCTCGGTGGCCCGCGGCCTGGACGCGCTGGCGCTGGGCGAGGACGTGGCGAAGGGGCTCGGCCAGCGAGTCGCGACGGTACGGATCGTGGGCGGCGTCGGGGCGACCGTGCTGACCGGCGCGGGGGTGGCGGCGGCCGGCCCGATCGCGTTCGTCGGTCTCGCGGTCCCGCACATCGCCCGCGCGATCGTGGGCAGCGACCACCGCTGGGTGCTGCCGATGGCGGCGCTCGTGGGGCCGGTGATGCTGCTGGTGTCGGACGTGATCGGGCGCGTGCTCTTCCCGCCGGGCGAGGTCCCGGCGGGTGTGATGACGGCGCTCATCGGGGTGCCGTTCCTGGTGACCCTGGTGCGGCGGAAGGCGGTGCCGGCATGACGACGACGTCCGTGCGTCCCGCGGGGTACGGGGTCGTGCGCGCCGGGGGCGGATCGTTCCTGCTCCACCGGCGCTCCGCGCTCGTGGCCCTGAGCCTGGTGACGCTCCTCGCGGCGGTCTGTGTCGCGTACCTCTGCGTCGGCGAGAAGTTCGTGGCACCGGCCGAGGTCCTCAAGGTGGTCTTCGGGCAGGAGTCCCGGTCCACGTTCGTGGTCGAGGAGCTGCGGATGCCGCGGCTCGCGGTCGGGCTGATGGTCGGCGCCGCGTTCGGGATCGCGGGCGCCCTCATCCAGACCGTCGCCCGCAACCCGCTCGCCAGCCCCGACATCATCGGCATCAGCCAGGGTGCGGGGGCGCTGACGGTCGGCGCGATGACCTTCGGCCTGACCTCGTACACCGTCCTGCCGTACCTCTCGATCGTCGGCGGCATCGCGGCCGCGGCGCTCGTGTACGTCTTCGCCTGGCGCGGCGGGCTGCATGCGACGCGGTTCGTGCTCATCGGGATCGGGTTCGCGATCGCGCTGCGCTCGCTGATCACCCTGTTCATGACCAAGGGCGACTACCTGGTCGCCCAGCAGGCCCAGATCTGGATGACCGGGTCGCTCAACGGGCGCGGCTGGGACGAGGCGGCCCCGATCCGCTGGACGCTGCTCGCGCTGCTGCCGGCGATCCTCTGGGCGGCGCGGGCGCAGCGCACGGTGTCGCTGGACGACGACACGGCGACGGCGCTGGGGGTCTCGCTCGGACGGGTCCGGCTGGGGCTCGTGTTCGTCGGCGTCGTGCTCGCGTCGGTGGCCACGGGGGTGGCCGGTCCGGTCGACTTCGTGGCGCTGCTGGCACCGCAGATCGCCCGGCGGATGACGCGTACGGCGCAGGTCCCGCTGTTGTCCTCGGCGCTGATGGGCGCGTTCGTCGTGGTGCTCGCCGATCTGCTGGGGCGGCGGCTCTTCTCGCCGACCGAGCTGCCGGTGGGCGTCCTGACGGCGGCGGTCGGCGCCCCGTATCTGATCTGGCTCATCGTCCGGAGCCGAAGCGTGGGAGGAAAGTCGTGAGTCGGCTGACCGCGCGCGAGCTGACGCTCGCGTACGAGGACCGTACGGTCGTGAAGGACCTGGACCTCGCCGTCCCGGACGGCAAGGTGACCGTGATCGTCGGCCCGAACGCGTGCGGGAAGTCGACGACGCTGCGGGCGCTGGGGCGGCTGCTCAAGCCCGCGGGCGGCGCGGTGCTGCTCGACGGTGAGTCGCTGGCGAAGCTGCCGACGAAGCGGATCGCGCAGTCGATCGGCCTGCTGCCGCAGACCCCTGTCGCACCGGAGGCGATCACGGTGGCGGACCTGGTGTCGCGGGGGCGTCAGCCGCACCAGGCGTGGTGGAAGCAGTGGTCGGAGGCGGACGAGCGGGCGGTCGTCGAGGCCATGGCCTCGACGGACGTGGCCGAGCTGGCCGAGCGGTCGGTGGACGAGCTGTCGGGCGGTCAGCGGCAGCGGGTCTGGATCGCGATGGCGCTGGCACAGGAGACGGACCTGCTGCTGCTGGACGAGCCGACGACGTATCTGGACATCGCCCACCAGGTGGAGGTCCTGGACCTGGTCCGCCGCCTGAACGTGGCGCGGGGCCGGACGGTCGTCGTGGTCCTCCACGACCTGAACCAGGCGGCGCGGTACGCGGACCACCTGGTCGCGATGAAGGCGGGCCGCGTGGTGGCGGAGGGCGCACCGGCCGACGTGGTGACGGCGGACCTGGTCCACGACGTCTTCGGCCTGCAATCGGTCGTCGTCCCGGACCCGGTGACGGGGTCTCCACTGGTGGTCCCGGGGGCGCCGTGGGGCGCGGTGCCGGCGCCCAGGGGGTGACGCAGGCGACGGGTCAGCCCTGGTGGCGCCGCGAGCGCCACAGTAGGAACAGGGCCGAGGCTATGGCCGCGCTCTTCAGGGTCCAGGGCCATGTCTCCGAGATCGCCGCGCCCATCGCCTCGCCTCCGCGGGCGACCGGGGCGCCCCAGCGGCCCTCCACCCGGCCCCAGAGCCAGACCGCGCCCGCCGTGGCCGCCAGGGCCGGGAGGATGATGACGGCCCATCGGATCTCGGCGCGGGAGAGGCGGCGGGAGGCGTAGGCCAGGAGCCAGCCCAGCGCCAGGGGGATCAGGGAGCCGAAGACGGCCCCGCCGATCAGGAGGAGGGCGGCCAGGAGCAGGAGAGGGCTGCCCAGGCGGAGGCGGCGAACCCGTACGACCTCTTCGGTACCCTCCTCCGCCTCCTCCGCCTCCACCGGCGCGCGGCGCAGCACGCGGCGCCAACCGCGCCTCGGCTGCTCCGGCTCCTCCGGCTCCTCCTCGTCCTCCACCGGCGGCTTCAGCAGCTCCGGGATCTCCACCCCGCCCCTGAACCCCGGCACCAGGTCGTCCCCCGGCCGCGGCTCCGGTGTGTCGTCGTCCAGGCGCCACCAATCCGGTTCGGTGTCGGCCGTCCCGACCTCGTCCATGCCCGCCAGATGGGGAGGGGCCGCGCCCGGTACCGGCTTCGGCGCCTCGCTCCTCTTCCGCGGCCGGCCGTCCTGCTGCTCCGGCAGCTTCGGTGCCGACGCGTTCCCCGCCGCCCCGTCCACCACCTCGTCCGGCGTGCCCAGCTCCTGGAGGATGCCGCGGATCGCGGTCGGACTCTCCTGGCCGAACGTGGCGCGCCGACGGTCGATCTCGCTCCGCAGCGACGACACGAGCCGCATCCTCGCGCTCGACGGAAGCTGCCGCTGCTGCGCCAGATCGCCGACCCGGCTCAGATAGTCGAAGACCAACTGGTCGCTCTCGATCCCCACAGTGCCCCTCCACAGCCGGTACGCCCCGACGTTAGCGCCCGCGCAGGGGCTAACGTGGGGCGGATGGGGATCGGTGAGCTCGATCGGGAGGCGCACGTGCCCGGAGGAACTGGCGCCGCCGCAGCGCCGCGCACGCTTGCGGAGGCGCTGCGCGCGCGGGGCGACGAGGGGCTCGCCGCGTTGCTGCGGGCGCGCCCGGATCTGCTCTCCCCCGTACCGAACGATCTGACCCAGCTCGCCACCCGGGCCGGCACCCGCGGTTCCGTCGTCCGCGCGCTCGAACGGCTCGACCGGTTCACGCTCCAGACCGCAGAGGCGCTGGCGGTGGCCCCGGACCCCGCCCCGTACCCCGTACTCCTCGCCCTGCTCTCCGGGGACGACGGCGACCCGGACATCGAGGCGGCGCTGCCGCGCGCGGTGGCGGCGCTGCGCGAACAGGCCCTGGTCTGGGGTGACGACGACCGGCTGCGGCTGGTTCGGACCGCGCGTGAGCTGCTCGCGCCCTCCCCGCAGCACCCGTCCCCGACCGGTCTCGGCCCGACCGTCTCCGAGGCCACGGCCGGGATGTCGCCGGGCCGGATCCAGGAGATCATCGCGGCGGCCGGGCTGCCCGCGACGCACGACCCGGTCTCCGCGGTGGCCGCGCTGACGGAGCTGTTCACCGACCGGGACCGGATGGGCGCGCTGCTCGACACGGCGCCGCCCGACGCGCTGGCGGTCCTCGACCGGCTGGTGTGGGGTCCGCCGTACGGAGAGGTGACGGCGAACCCGGCCCCGCCGGTGCGCTGGCTGCGCGACCGCGGTCTGCTGCTGCCCGCCTCGACGCGGACGGTGGTGCTGCCGCGCGAGGCGGCGCTGCATCTGCGGGGCGGGCGGGCCCACCGCGCGCCGGAGCCGCACGCACCGGAGCTGTCCGTGCTGCGCGAATACCGTCCCCAGGTTGTGGACAGCGCGGCGGCCGGCCAGGCGTACACGGCGCTCGCGACGGTCGAGGAGCTGCTGAAGGGCTGGGACCAGGGCGGTCCCGCCGTTCTGCGCTCGGGCGGTCTTTCGGTACGGGACCTCAAGCGGACGGCCGGGGCGCTGGACGTGCCGGAGCCGGTCGCGGCGTTCTGGCTGGAGCTCTGTTACGGGGCGGGGCTGCTCGCCTCGGACGGCGAGGCGGACGAGCGGTACGCGCCGACGCCCGCGTACGACGACTGGCTCGACCTGCCGGCGGCCGAGCGCTGGGCCGGGCTCGTCACGGCCTGGCTGATGGGGACGCGCGCCTCCGGCCTGGTCGGCGGCCAGGACGCGAAGGGCCGTGCGCTTTCCACGCTGGGCCCGGACCTCGACCGGGGCGCGGCGCCGGAGGTCCGGCGGCGGGTCCTGACCCTGCAGGCCACGCTCCCGCCGGGCTCGGCGGCGGACCCGGAGGCGCTGCTGGCACGGCTGCGGTGGGAACGACCGCTGCGGGGCGCGGGCCGTACCGGTTCTCCCGGGGAGGCGGAGGCGGGGCGGGGCGTGAGCAGCGGCTCCGGCACCGCGTACGGCACGGGCACGTCCGCCGCGTACTCCACGGGCACCGGCGCCGCACACGGTACGGGCGCCTCCGGCGGCCGCAGCGCCGCCATGGGCGCCCCGTCCGGGCCCGGCTCCCACGCCCCCGCCGACCTCCGCTCGCGGATCGCCCTGTGGACGCTCTCCGAGGCCGAGATGCTCGGGATCACCGGCCGCGGGGCCCTCGCCTCCCCCGCCCGGGCGCTGCTGAACCTGCCTCTCGCCGAGGCCGCGGCCGAGCCCGTGGCCGTCCACGGCGTCGAGCTGTCCCTCGCCGCCTCCCGGGCCGCGACCCTGCTCGCCCCGCTGCTCCCCGAGCCCGTCGACCACGTCCTCCTCCAGGCCGACCTCACCGCGGTCGCCCCCGGGCCGCTCCAGCGGCCGCTCGCCCACATGCTCTCGGTGCTCGCGGACGTGGAATCGAAGGGTGGCGCGACGGTCTACCGGTTCACGCCCGGCTCGGTGCGCCGCGCGCTGGACGCCGGACGCACCGCCTCCGACCTGCACGACTTCCTGACGGCGCACTCCCGTACGCCGGTTCCGCAGCCCCTCGCGTATCTCATCGACGACGTGGCGCGGAAACACGGCCACCTGCGGATCGGCGCCGCCTCCGCCTACGTACGCTGCGACGACGACGCGCTCCTCGGCGAGATCCTGGCCGACAAGCGCTCGGCGTCGCTGCGGCTGCGCCGCCTCGCGCCGACCGTGCTCGCCTCGCAGACGGACCCGGCGGCGCTGCTCGACGGCCTGCGGTCGATGGGGTTCGCCCCGGCCGCCGAGTCCGCGGAGGGCGACGTCCTGATCACCCGCGCCGACGCCTACCGCACGGGCGCCCGTACCGCTCCCGTCCCCGTCCCGGACGGCCCGCCCGCACCGGACGCGACCCTGCTCGGCGCGGCGGTCCGCGCGATCCGGGCCGGAGACCTCGCCTCGACGGCCGTCCGCAAGGAGCGCCCCGAGGGCGCCCCGGCCGTGGCCGGCGAACTCCCCCGGACCTCCCCGGCCGAGACCCTGGCCACGGTCCAGGCCGCCGCGATGACCGGTTCCGCCGTCTGGATCGGCTACGTGAACGCGGAGGGCGCGGCGAGCCAGCGCGTCATCGCCCCGGTCCGGGTGGAGGGCGGCTTCGTGACGGGCTACGACCACACGGCGGACGAGGTCCGCACGTATCCCCTGCACCGCATCACGGGCGTCGCCGAGCTGGCGGACGACCAGGTCTGACCGCCTCGGGGCGCCATCGGGCCGCCCCGGGGGCGCTGTCCCCGGGATCGCCCGCCGACGCATCCCGGCGCCGGTGGCCGCGCCTCAGGCACACTGGATGTTTGGCCGCTGCGGAATCCCCGGCGCGGTACGGCGGGAAGGACCTGATCAGGCGTGAACGGACCACTCATCGTCCAGAGCGACAAGACGCTGCTTCTGGAAGTCGACCACGAGCAGGCCGAGGCCTGCCGTCGTGCCATCGCGCCCTTCGCCGAGCTGGAGCGGGCGCCCGAGCACATCCACACGTACCGCGTGACGCCGCTCGGCCTGTGGAACGCCCGCGCGGCCGGGCACGACGCCGAGCAGGTCGTCGACGCGCTGGTCGAGTTCTCCCGCTACCCCGTGCCGCACGCGCTCCTCGTGGACGTCGCCGAGACCATGGCCCGCTACGGCCGGCTGACGCTCTCCAAGCACCCCACCCACGGCCTCGTCCTCACCACCACCGACCGGCCCGTCCTGGAGGAGATCCTCCGCTCCAAGAAGGTCCAGCCGCTGGTCGGCAACCGGATCGACCCGGACACCGTCGCCGTGCACCCCTCCGAGCGCGGGCAGATCAAGCAGACGCTCCTGAAGCTGGGCTGGCCGGCCGAGGACCTCGCCGGTTACGTCGACGGCGAGGCGCACCCCATCGACCTCGCCGAGGACGGCTGGGCGCTTCGCCCGTACCAGAAGCAGGCCGTCGAGGGCTTCTGGCACGGCGGCTCCGGGGTCGTCGTGCTGCCCTGTGGCGCGGGAAAGACGCTGGTCGGAGCCGGTGCGATGGCGCAGGCGAAGGCCACCACGCTGATCCTGGTGACGAACACCGTCTCGGCCCGGCAGTGGAAGCACGAGCTGGTGAAGCGGACCTCGCTGACCGAGGACGAGATCGGTGAGTACTCCGGTACGAAGAAGGAGATCCGGCCGGTCACCATCGCCACGTACCAGGTCCTGACGACCAAGCGGAAGGGCATCTACCCGCACCTGGAGCTCTTCGACTCCCGCGACTGGGGCCTGATCGTCTACGACGAGGTGCACCTGCTGCCGGCGCCGGTCTTCAAGTTCACCGCCGACCTCCAGGCCCGGCGCAGGCTCGGGCTCACGGCGACCCTGGTCCGGGAGGACGGGCGCGAGTCGGACGTGTTCTCGCTGATCGGCCCGAAGCGGTTCGACGCTCCGTGGAAGGAGATCGAGGCGCAGGGGTACATCGCGCCCGCCGACTGCGTCGAGGTCCGGGTCAACCTCACGGACTCCGAGCGGCTCGCGTACGCGACGGCGGAGCCGGAGGAGAAGTACCGCTTCTGCGCCACGACGGCGACGAAGCGGAAGGTGACGGAGGCCCTGGTGAAGAAGTTCGCCGGGCAGCAGATCCTCGTCATCGGCCAGTACATCGACCAGCTCGACGAGCTCGGCGAACATCTGAACGCGCCGGTCATCAAGGGCGAGACGTCGAACGCGCAGCGCGAGAAGCTCTTCGACGCGTTCCGTGAGGGCGAGATCAGCGTGCTGGTCGTCTCGAAGGTCGCGAACTTCTCGATCGACCTGCCCGAGGCGACGGTCGCCATCCAGGTCTCGGGCACGTTCGGCTCGCGCCAGGAGGAGGCGCAGCGCCTCGGCCGGGTGCTGCGGCCGAAGGCCGACGGCCACCAGGCGCACTTCTACTCGGTGGTCGCGCGGGACACCATCGACCAGGACTTCGCGGCGCACCGCCAGCGGTTCCTGGCCGAGCAGGGGTACGCGTACCGGATCATCGACGCCGACGAGCTGATGGCGGGCGAGGCTCCGCCGGCGTAACCGGGCCGTCCGAACGCCCTGGGGCCCCGTCCGATACGGACGGGGCCCCAGAGGTGTGCCGTCGGGCCGGTGCGCCGTCAGGCGGCCGGGTTCAGGACCAGCTTCGCGTCGTTGTTCGCGACGTTCGGGTCGAACGCGAAGGGCGCGTCGCCGTACGGGGGCTTCAGCGTCACCGCGCCCTTGGCGCCACGGACGACGGTGTCGATCCGCAGCTCGAAGGGGAACGTCACGGTCTGCTTCTCGGCCACCCACATCGGGAGCTGGCACAGGTACCGCGGAGCACCGGTGCGGACCTCGTTCTCCCACCAGCCGCCGTCCAGGGTACGGGGCTCGCAGTTCTCCGGGACGGTCGTGACGGTGGCGCCCGCGGGGACGGTCAGGTCGACGGCGGCGACGGGGTCGCCGGAGCCGAGGTTGGCGACCCAGGCAGGGCCCCGGTTGCGGAACGTCAGCTCGGCCTTCACGGTCTCACCGGCGGCGCCGCTCACCCGAGCGCCGCGGACCGCGAAGTCCGCCGTGTTCCTGACGCCTATCGAGGCGACGGCGCCGTTGCTCTCCGGCGACACGTCCTCGACGCCGCCGCGGGTCGCCACGCCGATGTCGATGCGCTCGCCGAGCGCGTAGGGGGCCACCTTCGCCCGCAGCGGCGACGGCAGCGTGAAGGAACCGCCCGGCTCGACGACGTCGTCGAAGGCGCAGTCCACCTGGGTGAACGGCTTGATCGCGCCCTCGCCCAGCGGCGTGCTGGTGCACTGCGGCGCGACGGTGCCGATGTCGAGCCCGCGCGTGACGTAGAAGGTGACCTGGACGCCGTTCGCGGGTTCGTTGCCGTTGTTGACGACGGAGAACGGCACGGGCACGGTGCTGAGCGGCTTCACGCCGGTCACGGGCGCGGGCTGGTTCAGGACGAGGTCGGGACCGGAGACGACCCGGATGTCGGTCGAGCTCTCGGGCCCGCCGAGAGCGCCGCCCGCGTCCGTCGTGGCCGTCGCCTGGTAGGTGATCCGGCCGGTGACACCGGCTTCCGCCCCGGAAGCGGCACGGATCTTCAGCTCCACCGTCCCACCGGTCAGCGGCACCTCGGGGAAGGAGCAGACGGCGGTGGCGCCGGCCGGCGCGCAGTTCTCGGGCCAGGTGATCTCGGCGATGCCGGTCAGCGCGGAGGCGTCGACGGTGAGGCGGCCGTCGGTCACGCGGTGGTCGGCGTTGTCGTGGTACAGGCCGAGGGCGACGGTGGCGGCAGGGCCCTGCCCGCCGTCGAGGCCCTTGGGCAGCGCGAGTTCGTACGGTGCCGCGATCCACAGCGTGTCGCTGTCGGCGAGGGCCGGGGTGGCGGCCATCCCGACCGTGACCAGACCCGCTGCGGTGACGGCCGCGCCGAGCCGGGCGAAGCGGCCGGCGGAAGGCATTCTCATGATCTCCTCTGTTCCTCTGTGCTCCGTGGGGAGACGGCGGTGCGAAGAGGAGACCGACGGGGGCGGGTGAAAGTTGTACGCCGCGAGGGGGGTGTCCGGACGCTCAGCCCGCCCTTCCCGCGTACTGGGGACGCGGGTTGCGTACGCCCGCCTCCTCCTCGTACACGCCGAGCAGGACGACGTTCACCGCGGCGCCGCCGAAGGCGCGTATCGCGCGTGCGGCGAGGGTGAGGCGGCGGGAGTGCGGGATGCTGGGGGTGAGGGTCGCTGTGGTCATGCATCCATCATGGATTTCGGACATTCCGAACACATCGGCCCGAGGGTGGAACCTGGGTCCCCCTCCGGTCGGACCTCGTCCCCTACGGGTCCCTCCTCCGTCGGTCCTCCGGGAAATCCATTGGCCCGCGACCGCGGCCGGAAGCTACAATCTCCGACTTCCCCGCCTCCCTCCGTGGAGTGGAGCGCCCGCCCGTCTCCCGCCACCACCCTCAATCGATGCCCTTCGGGCAGTTCCCTGGTTCCGCCCGGCCGGAAACCGGCGGCCGCCCGGTCATGTCTGTACGCGCACTCGGAGGCACCGCCATGTCCGCTCAGGACGCCCCTCTCGACCAGCTGGACCCGCTCGCGCGTGAGCGCGCCCATCTCGCCGGCTCCCGCGCCGCGCTGCGCGCGATGCGCGAGGACGCCGAGGCGCTCGACATCAGGGACGTCACCGCGAACTGGGTCAACGCCGTCGTGCTGCAGGCGCAGATCGACGAGCGGATCAAGGCACTGGCGGACCTCTCCCACACCCCGCTGTTCTTCGGCCGGCTCGACTACCTGCACACCACGCAGGAGGGCCAGCGCTTCTACATCGGCCGACGGCACGTCCACGACGCCCAGGGCGACCCGATGGTGATCGACTGGCGCGCGCCGGTCTCCCAGCCGTTCTACCGGGCGTCGAAGCAGGACCCGCAGGACGTCGGGCTGCGGCGCCGGTTCGGATACACGGGCGGCGAGCTCACCGCGTACGAGGACGAGCACCTCTCCGACCCCGGCGAGCTGCAGCGGACGAGCAGGCTGCTCCAGGCGGAGATCGAGCGGCCGCGCGTGGGTCCGATGCGGGACATCGTCGCCACCATCCAGCCCGAGCAGGACGAGATCGTCCGGTCCGGGCTCTCCGGCACGGTCTGTGTGCAGGGGGGCCCGGGCACCGGCAAGACGGCCGTGGGTCTGCACCGGGTCGCGTACCTCCTCTACGCCCACCGGGAGCGGCTGGCCCGCACCGGCACGCTGGTCATCGGTCCGAACCGGTCCTTCCTGCACTACATCGAGCAGGTCCTGCCCGCGCTGGGCGAGTTGGAGGTCAAGCAGGCGACCGTCGACGACCTCGTGGCCCATGTCGAGGTGCGGGGGTCGGACGAGGCGGCGACGGCGGTCGTCAAGGGCGACGCCCGGATGGCGGAGGTGCTGCGGCGCGCGGTGCGCTCGCACGTCACGCTGCCCACCGAGCCGCTGATGGTGGTGCGCGGCTCCCGCCGCTGGCGGGTGCCCGCGTACGAACTGGAGGAGATCGTCCGCGAGTTGCTGGACCGGGACATCCGCTACGGCGCCGCGCACGAGGCTCTCCCGCAGCGCATCGCCCATCTGGTCCTGGTGCGGATGGAGCAGGCGGGCGAGGCTCCGGACGACCGCGTGCAGAACGCGGTGGCGCGCAACGCGGCGGTGAAGGCGGTCGTGAAGGCGGTCTGGCCCGCGGTCGACCCGGCGAAGCTGGTGCTGCGGCTGCTGGGCGACGCCGACTTCCTTGCGGAGCACGCGGAGGGGCTGCTGTCGGCGGACGAGCAGAAGCTGCTGCTGTGGACGAAGCCGGGGCGCTCGGTGAAGTCGGCGAAGTGGTCGGCGGCGGACGCGGTCCTGATCGACGAGGCGAAGGACCTGGTGGAGCGCACGCACTCGCTCGGCCACGTGGTCCTGGACGAGGCGCAGGACCTGTCCCCGATGCAGTACCGCGCCGTCGGCCGCCGCTGCACGACCGGCTCGGCGACGATCCTGGGCGACCTGGCGCAGGGCACGACCCCGTGGGCGACGGAGAGCTGGGCCCAGGCGCTGGGGCACCTGGGGAAGCCGGAGGCCGTGGTGGAGGAGCTGACCGCCGGCTTCCGTGTGCCGCGCGAGGTCATCGCGTACGCGTCCCGGCTGCTGCCGCACATGTCCCCCGGCCTGGCGGCCGTCGAGTCGGTGCGTGAGAACCCCGGCTCACTGACGGTCCGCCCGGCGGAGGCGACGGAGCTCGACGCGGCGGTGGTGGCGGCCTGCGTCGAGTCCCTCCGGCACGAGGGCTCGATCGGCCTGATCGCCGCCGACGCCCGGATCGCCCCGCTCGCGGAGGCACTGACCGCGGCGGGACTCGCGTACCTCTCCCCCGGCGAGGAGACGACGGCCGACTCCCGGCTGACCCTGGTCCCGGCCTCGCTGGCCAAGGGCCTGGAGTACGACTACGTGGTCCTGGACGACCCGACGGCCCTGGTGGACGGCGAACCGGACGAGCGCACGGGCCTGCGGCGTCTGTACGTGGCGCTGACGCGTGCGGTGTCGGGGCTGACGATCCTTCATTCCTCGCCGCTGCCCGACCAGTTGGCGGCCTGAGGGCCCACTGCGGGCGTGCCGTCCCCGGGCCGATCATGCCGCCGGCGTCCGTGCTCACGCTCCTCCTGGGAGCGCTCGCACCCTGGCCGGCGGCACGATCGGCCGCGCGCGTCCTAGGCGACGTGGTTGAACTTGGTTCCCTCACCCGCGTACAGGCTGGTCGACTGCTGGCTGAACGGGGCCGACCACGAGCCGGTGGCGCGGTGGACGTGCGTGCCGTTCGGGCCGTAGGCGATCAGATCGGGGCGGCCGTCGCCGGTGACGTCGCCGGCGCCGACGAGGTGCGTGTAACCGCCCCAGCCGGTCCCGATCCTGACGCGGTTGGCGAAGGTGCCGTCGCCGTTGCCGAGGTGGAGCCAGAGGACGCCGGCGCTGTCGCGGGCGACGAGGTCTCCTGCGGCACCTCCGGCGATGTTGCCGGTGGCGGTGATCTGGTTGTAGACGCCCCAGCCCGTGCCGAGACTCACCCGGGAGGCGAAGGGGGCGCTCCAACTGCCGGTGCCCTTGAAGAGCCACGGGGCGCCGGCGGTGTCGACGGCCAGGAGGTCGGGCTTCCCGTCGCCGGTGAAGTCGCTTCCCCCGGCGATCTTGTTGTAGCTCCCCCAGTCCGAACCGATCTTGTACCGGTTGGCGAAGGTGCCGTCGCCCTTGCCGAGGTGGAGCCAGAGGACGCCGGCCGTATCGCGCGCGACGACGTCTCCGACGGGCGCTCCGCCGATGTTGCCGGTGGCCTCGATCTGGTTGTAGATGCCCCAGCCGGTGCCGATCGCCGTCCGCTTGGCGGTGGCGACCTGGCTGCCCGGCCAGTCGAAGAGGTCGTCGCGCCACAGCGCACCCGAGGCGTCCCGCGCGAGGACGTCCGTCGAGCCGTTGTCGTTGAAGTCGTGCGGGTCGGCCTGGCGCGAGACCTGGAAGTTCCCCGACGTGGTCGCCGGGCTGCCGCCGTTGGCCGGCGTGGCGGTGATCTCCCAGGTGTAGGCGCCGTTCGGGGCGCTGATGCCGTCCAGGACACCGTCCCAGGCGAAGGCGAAGCGGGTGTCGGAGATCGGCTGGGGCAGGTGCTTGGTGAGCTTCGCGCCGGTGGCCGTGTGCGTGAGCGTGAGGTCCACGGTGGCGCTCGCCCGGGACAGGGTCCACTCCATCGGGACCGCGCTGCCCGGCTTCTCCAGGTCCACCGCGGTGGGGACCTTCGACTCGGTCACCTTGAGGGACAGGTCCCGGCCCGTGCTCGCCACGAGCGTGGCGCTCGGGCGGCCGTCCTCACCCTCCCAGATCCGGAACAGGCCCTCGGTGTCGGCCGTGGCGCCGCGCACGAGCAGACCGCCGTCCGGCGCCTGGGCCACGCTGGAGAAGTGCTCGAGCAGCTTGTACGGCGTGGAGTCGGCGGAAATGACGCTCCGGGCGTACAGCGGACTCGGCGTCTCGTCGGCCGCCTTGCCGGGGACCCCGTAGAGCAGCGTGTCCCGGGTGATGCCGGCGATGACGGCGCCGCTCATGGAGCTGTCCATGACGAAGTCCTTGTTCGAGCCGGTGCCCTTCGCGACAAGGTGCGTGACTCCGCCCCTGTACTCGACCCACGCCCTGTGGTCGGCGGTGTAGGCACCGGTCGAGCCCTGGTTCCAGGCGCCCATGTACCAGGCGCCCTCGCCGTCGGCGGCCGCGTCGCTGTCGAGGGCCATGCGCGCGTTCCAGAATTCGGTCCGGAACGTGGCGGGCGAGGGGAACACCCGATTGCTGCGCAGGACGAGCAGGTCGCTGCTCGTGGAGGCGACGACCTTGAAGTTCTGGCTGTAGGGGTTGGCCGAACGCATCGTCTTCCTGGTGACCCCGTCCACCTGGGTGAGCTGCCACAGCTCGTGGTAGTCGGCGGTCGTCGGGACGCTCACGAAGAGGTTCCGGCCGACCACGCCGACGAGCTTCGCCCCGGGGCCGAACTCGGACGCGAGGTCGAAGGAGGCGGACCAGGTGACGCCCGGCGTCATGTCCCGCAGGGCGACGATGCCGGCCCCGTCGCTGGTCACGACGATGTCGGAGTTGCTGCCGTGACCCACGGTGCCCGAGTCGATCGGGATCACCGATCCGTCGGCGTACTTGTGCCACTCCAGGACCGTGGTGCCGGCCTCGTCCGTCCGGGACGTGAGGTAGCCGGTGTCGCCGGTGCTGACGATCTCGGCGTCGACGGGCAGGTTCGCCGCTTCGGCGGCGGTGGCGGCGGCGGCTCCGGTCACGGCGGCGGGAGCGGGGACGGCCACCGCCCCCGGCGCGGTGAGAACACCGGCACCGACCGTCACGGCGAGAACGGTGGCGACGGAAGCGCCGAGACGGCGTCGGGTGGTGCGTGCGGAAGCCAAGGAAGTTCCTCCTGATGAACCGGCGGTACGCGCATCAGCGCGTACCGACCGATCAGACCCCCGAGGAGGGGACGAGGTTGTACGAGTTGCTCGTGTGGTTTGTGTTGCCCGTGTTGCTTGTGTCTCCTGCGGGACGCCGCCGGGGGCTGCGGGTCGTGAGGAACAGCCCCGTGCGCGAACCTCATGCGCCGGATGCGAACTCCGGGAGCGCCTCGGTCCACGAGCGGTGGGCGACGGCGGCGAGGACGGGGTTGGTGTCCCGGTAGTAGTGCTCCGTCACCAGGCCCCAGCCCAGCGCCCAGCCCCGGCCGCGCGCCCAGGTCGCGTCGTCGACGCGGGCGGCCTCGCGGTACAGCGGGCGGGTCTCCGCGGTGAGGAGCGTCCAGCCGGCCATCATGTCGCAGGCCGGGTCGCCGGTGCCGACGCCGCCGAAGTCGATGACGGCGCTCAGCCGGCCCTCCCGGGTGAGCAGGTTGCCGGGCAGCAGGTCGCCGTGGACCCAGACAGGTGCGCCGTCCCACTGCGGAAGGCGCAGGACCGACTCCCACGCCTCGGCCGCGGCGGCGCCGTCGACCGTGCCGTCGGCGCCGAGATCGCGGACGGCGCGGTCGATGTAGTCGCCCGTCCACTCGGTGACGTGGCCGCCCCGGAACGACTTCGGGCCGTCGGCGGCGTCCACGCCGCGCAGCGCGGCGCCGAACCGGCCCAACTCCACGGCGGCATGGGCGAGATCACCGATCGGCGCGTCGAAGGCGTTGGCGCCGTCCAGCCAGCCGTACACCGACCAGGGCGAGTCGAAGCCCTCTCCCGGCGCCCCCGCGCCCAACGGAACCGGCACCGGCAGCGGGAGGTGCGGGGCGAGGTGCGGCAGCCAGCGCTGCTCCTTGACCACGCTCCGGGCGTTGTCGGCGGTCTTCGGCAGCCGGACCACCATCGCGTCGCCGAGCCGGAACATGTCGTTGTCCGTACCGGCCGACGCCACCTGCGCGACGGGCAGCTCCGCCCACTGCGGGAACTGGGCGGCGATGAGTCTGCGCACGAGGTCGACCATGGCCGGGAGAGTATCCAGCGGCCTTGTCCCCGGCCATCGAATTACGGTGGGGGCGGCGCGACCGCGAGAAGGGTGGAAGACCATGTCCCGTACGACCGTCGTCACCGGCGGAAGCCGTGGGATCGGCGCGGCGACCTGTGTACGCCTGGCCACCGAGGGGCACGACCTGGTGCTCGGGTACGTTCGCGACGCCGGTGCCGCGGGGGAGACGGCGCGGGCGGTGCGGGCGGCGGGCGCGCGATGTGTCGTGGTGCGGGCCGACACCTCGGTCGAGGCGGACGTGGAGCGGCTCTTCGACACGGCCGAGGCCGAACTGGGCCCCGTGACCGGCCTGGTCAACAACGCGGGCGTGACGGGTCCTCTGGGCCGCCTCGCGGACGCCGCGACCGAGGACCTGCGGCGGGTGGTGGAGGTCAACCTCCTGGGCTACCTGCTGTGTTGCCGCCGCGCCGCCCGTGACATGGCCGCGCACGGCGGGGGCGCGATCGTGAACGTCTCCTCCGCCGCCGCGACGCTCGGCAGCCCCGGCGACTACGTCCATTACGCGGCGACGAAGGCCGCGACCGACGCGCTGACCGTGGGCCTGTCCAAGGAGCTGGGCCGGGACGGCATCCGGGTCAACGCCGTGGCCCCGGGCATCGTCGAGACCGACATGCACGCGGCCATGGGCGACCCGGACCGCCCGGCGAAGGCGGCCTCCTCGATCCCCCTGGGCCGCCCGGGCCGCCCCTCGGAGATCGCGGCGGCGGTGGCGTGGCTGCTGTCCGAGGACGCGTCGTATGCGACGGGCACGGTACTGAGGGTGGCCGGCGGGCGCTGACCGGTGGACGGAAGAGCGGCGAGGGGGTGGGGGGGCCCCCGGGGCCCCCCCCCGCTTCGGCGTCCCCTCGCCCCGCCCTCGCCGTCAGGCCCTCGACGATGCGGTCCTGGACCGGCTCCGGCTTGTGGTTCGCGTACTTGAACTTGGCCCGGACCTCCGTCACGTCGAGGCGCAGCACCCGCAGCCCCGACAGGAGCCGGCCGAAGGGGGCCTCGCCCGCGGCGACCGGGGCAGTGCCGCCCCCGGGCTGGAAGTGGGCGACCTGGCGGTTCAGCAACTCCGCCTTCTCCGCCGGGTCGTCGACCACGTGCGCCGTGCAGCGCAGCTGGACCGCGGCGTAGAAGGACGTGGGGGTGCCGTGCTCGGCCGGGGCGCCCTCCGGGGCCGCCCATGGGCCGGGCACGAAGGCGTAGTCGTCGACCACGCTGAGCAGGACCGTGGGGTTCTGCTCCAGAGCGCGCCAGAGCGGGTTGGGGCGGGCGAGGTGGGCCAGGACCTGCCCGTGGGGCCCCGGCTCGGAGTCGTAGCGGAAGTGCATCGGCTGCACCCACGGCGGCTCGCCGGGCAGTCCGTTGACGGCGAGCTGGCCGAAGTCGTGCAGGGCCAGCCAGTCGCGCCACTCTCCGTCCTCGTGGGCGGCGTCCCAGGGGTGGATCAGCATGGCGCGGCCCTCAGAGGGCGGAGAGGTAGGCGGGCAGAGCGACGGCCGGGTCGTGGTCGTCGGCCGGGATCGGCGTGCCGTACGCCTTCCGTACCGGGATCACACCGCTCCAGTGCGGGAGGTTCGCGTCCTCCGGCTCGTCGTTGGGGCCGCCGGTGCGGACCTTGGCGGACACCTCGTCGAGGTCGAGGCGCAGGACGGCGGTGGCCGCGAGCTCCTTGGTGTTGGCGGGGCGGGAGTCGTGGGAGCGGCCGGGCACGACGTGGTCGACCAGGGCGTCGAGGGCGGTGCGCAGTTCCTCGGGGTCGGTGACCTGGTGGGCGGTGCCGTGGACGACGACCGAACGGTAGTTGATCGAGTGGTGGAAGGCGGACCGGGCCAGGACCAGGCCGTCGACGTGGGTCACCGTCAGGCAGACGGGCAGGCCGGGGGCTTCGCCGCCGGTGCCCGCCATGCGGAGCGGGCGTGAGCCGGTGGAGCCGTGGACGTAGAGGCGGTCGCCGATCCGGCCGTAGAGCGTCGGCAGTACGACGGGGGCGCCGTCGCGGACGAAGCCGAGGTGGCAGACGTACGCCTCGTCGAGTATCGAGTGCACCGCCGCACGGTCGTACGAGGCGCGGTCGCGGGAGCGGGTGGGGATGGTCCGCTCGGTCGGCTCGTAGGAATCCGTCATTGCGCTCTCCATTGCACTAGTGCATAATCTGTTTTGTGCTAGGAGAGTATCGGATCGAAGGCCGCCGCGCATCGGAGATCGCCGCCAGCGTCGAGCGCGGGGTGGCGGACGGGGTGCTGGAGCCTGGGCAACTGCTCCCGCCGATGCGGGAGTTGGCGACCACGCTCGGTGTGAACCCGAACACGGTCGCGGCCGCGTACCGGACCCTGCGGGAGCGCGGGGTCATCGAGACGGACGGGCGGCGGGGCAGTCGGGTGCGGCCCAGGCCCGCGACGACGGCCCGTGGGTCGATCCGGGTGGAGGCCCCGGCAGGCGTGCGGGACGTCAGCAGGGGCAATCCGGACCCGGCGCTGCTGCCCTCGCTGAGCGAGGCGCTCGCCGAGGCGGCGCGGCGCGAGGCGGAGCGGCCCGGTATGTACGCGGAAGCCCCCGTCGACGAGGGGTTCGCCCGGCTCGCCCGGGCCGCGCTGGACGCCGACGGCGTTCCCGACGGGCCCGTCGCGGTCGCCTCCGGGTCGCTCGACGCCATCGAACGGGTGCTGGCCGTCCACCTCAGGCCGGGGGACGCCGTCGCCGTCGAGGATCCGGGCTGGGGGAGCCTGCTCGACCTGGTGCCGGCGCTCGGCCTGCGGGCGGTCCCGATCGCGGTCGACGACGAGGGACCGTCGCCGGAGGCGGTGGCGGGTGCGCTGCGGGAGGGCGTACGCGCGGTGATCGTCACCGACCGCGCGCAGAACCCGACCGGTGCGGCCGTCGGCGCGACCCGCGCGGCCGCCTTGCGCAGGCTTCTCGCCGGCCATCCGGACGTGCTGCTCATCGAGGACGACCACGGCCACGCCATCGTCGATCTGCCGTTGCACCCCCTGGCGGGGGTGACCCGCCACTGGGCCTTCGTGCGCTCGGTGGCCAAGGCGTACGGCCCGGATCTGCGGATCGCCGCGTTCACCGGCGACGCGGAGACCGTCGACCGGGTCCTCGGGCGCCAGCGGCTCGGCCCGGGTTGGGTCAGCAGACTGCTCCAGCGCACCGTGGCGCACCTGTGGGCGACGGGCGCCGTGGACGCGGCGACGGTCGCGGGCTCCTACGCGGAGCGGCGCGACGGGCTCGTGCGCGCGCTGCGGCGGCGGGGCGTCGAGGCGCACGGGCGGAGCGGGATGAACGTATGGGTGCCGGTCTCGGACGAGACGGGCGCGGTGACCCGACTGCTCGGCGCGGGCTGGGCGTCGGCCCCGGGCGCCCGCTTCCGCCTGGCGACGGGCCCGGCCGTCCGGCTGACCGTCTCCGATCTGACCCCCGCCGACATCGAGTCCCTGGCCGACGCGGTCGCGGGGGCCGCGGGGCCGGCCCCGGCGCGGAGCTACGGCTGACGGGGGACGGCCCGGACCCCGCCGGTCCGGGCCATGTGCGGTGCCCTACGGGCGGCGGCCCGCCGTGGCCGCCGGCTCGGGAACGGTCGGCTTGGACGGGGTGGCGGCCGCGCGGATGGAGCTGCGGCCGGAACGGGAGCGGGTCTGGGTGAGGGCCGCGCCTGCCAGGACGATGACGGCGCCCACCGGGGTGTTCCAGCTCAGCTGCTCGTCGAGGAGGGCGACGCCCGCCGCCGTGGCGATGACCGGGATGAAGTACGTGACCATCGCCGCCGTGGTCGGGCCGACCTCGGAGACCACGCCGTACTGGAGCAGCATCGCGTACCCCGTGCCCAGCGCCCCCAGGGCGATCACCGCGAGCAGCGGAACGATCTCGATCGACGACGGAAGCGAGGTGAACAGGGGCGTCACCACCGCCAGCTGCAGCGTCGCCAGGCCCACCTGGGACCCGGCGAGGGAGAGGTTCGACGCTCCCGTGCCCGTCAGCGTGCGGCGGACGTAGATCCAGCCCACCGCGTAGCTGAACGAGGCGAGCAGCGCCAGCATCGTGCCCGTGACGTCCAGCCCCGAGAAGCCCTGCCAGGCGCCGAGCACCGTCAGCACGCCGATGAAGCCGATGCCCAGACCCGCCGCCCGTACTCGCGTCGGGCGGTCCTCCGAGAGCGCCACGAGGGACAGGAGCATGCCCCACAGCGGCGTCGTGGCGTTGCAGATGCCCGCCAGCGTCGAGGGGATCGTCAGCTCCGCGTACGAGAACAGCGAGAAAGGCAGGGCGTTCAGCAGGAACGCGGCGACCGTCAGGTGCAGCCACGTCCGGCGGCCGCGCGGCAACCGTTCGCGCTTGAGCAGCATGGCGACGGCCAGCACGGCCGTACCGAACAGGAGACGGCCGAAGGTCACCTGGAACGGTGCGAACCCTTCCGTACCGACCTTGATGAAGAGGAAGCTGAAGCCCCAGATCAGGGCCAGCACACCGAAGCGAATCCGCCAATCGACCGTCATGGGATCCAGAGTGACGGCTGGCATCTCTTAGAACAAGCGAGATTAGTTGAATCCGTTCGCTTAGTATTGCTTACATGTTGAACCTGGAGCGCTTGCGGACCCTGGACGCCGTCGCACGGCACGGCTCCGTCAGCGGAGCCGCCGACGGACTGCACGTCACCACCTCGGCCGTCTCGCAGCAGCTGTCCAAGCTGGAGCGGGAGATCGGCCAGCAGCTGCTCGCCAAGAACGGCCGGGGCGTGCGGCTCACCGACGCCGGACTGCTCCTCGCCGAGCATGCCGCGCGCATCCTCTCCCAGGTCGAGATCGCGCAGGCCGACATCGAGGCGCAGCGCGGACAGGTCGTGGGCGAGGTCCGGATCGCGGCCTTCCCCACGGTCGCGCGCGGGCTGCTGCCCGGCGCCCTCGTCGCGCTGCGCACCGCCCACCCCGAGCTGCGGGTGCGGACCGCGGAGCTGGAGCCGGAGCAGAGCATCCGCGAGGTGCTGCGGGGCGATGCCGACCTCGCCATCGTCCTCGACTGGAGCAACAAGCGGGCGCCCGTGCCCGGCGGCCTGGAGCGGGCTCATCTCCTCGACGACGCCGCGGACGTCGCCATGCCGGCCCACCACCCGCTCGCCGCGCGGGACGAGGTGGACCTCGTGGACTTCGGTGACGAGGAGTGGGTCTCCTGGCCGGAGGGCGAGTTCTGTCACGACTGGCTGATGTTCACCCTGCGCT
Source organism: Streptomyces sp. NPDC056527 (assembly GCF_042794475.1). Lineage (NCBI taxonomy): Bacteria > Bacillati > Actinomycetota > Actinomycetes > Kitasatosporales > Streptomycetaceae > Streptomyces > Streptomyces sp. NPDC056527. The sequence continues at coordinate 9,262 of NZ_JBHTTQ010000002.1, read as the reverse complement.
CGCAGGGCATGGAGCCGCGCATCGCCCACTTCGCGGCGGAGCACCACACCCAGCTCGCGCTGGTCGCCGCGGGGTTCGGCGTCTGTGTCACGCCACGGCTCGGGCGGGGCCCGACTCCGGAGGGGGTCGCGTTCGTCCCCGTACGGCAGAAGATGCGCCGGCACATCTACGCGACCTGGCGCACCGACGCCGACCGGCGGCCCTCGATCCGGGCGGCCGTCGAGGCGCTCCGGAGCGCGGGGGAGCCCCTGAGCAGCTGACGGACGCGCCGAGCCGGGGCGAGACGCGCCGAGACGGGGTGAGCGGGCCGAGCGCGGGAAGGCGCCCCCTCAGAGTGTCGCCAGTTTCCGGAAGTCCCACGAGGCCACCGCGTCCGGCGTCAGCTTCAGCCAGGCGTGGCGGCCGTCGTGCGGCATCGCGTCCAGACCGAAGTTCTTGGCGGCGAAGAGCCGTTCGGGAACGTCGAGTTCGGGGCACGCTTCGCCCGTGCGCGGGGCTTCGCCGACGAAGACCACCGTGCCCGACAGCTCGGCGCCCCGCAGCTCTCCGTACTCCTCCCCGTCGTCCACCACCACCGCGATCCGGGGGTCCGCGCGCAGCTCGGCCCAGCGGCGGCTCCGGGTGATCGAGTAGAGCCAGAGCGAGGTCCCGTCCCAGACGAACCAGAGCGCGCCGACATGTGGGCGGCCGTCGGCCGAGACGGTCGCCACCCGGCAGGTGCGCTGCTCGGTCAGGAAGGTGTCCAGCTCGGCCGGGGTCATCATGATCCGGCGTCCCCGGCGCTGTGCGACGGTCATCTTCCGCCCCCTTCTACGATTCTGATGAAGTGTCAGAAATCATGGAGGCTCTTCCTTCCTGGGGCAAGGGTGGCTAACCTCGCCCGCCCGGAGAGCGACACAGGGGGGACCATGACCGGCACACATCAGTGGGTACAGCTCCAGGAGCAGCTCGACCCGGCAACCACGGTGCTGCTCACCGTCGAGTGCCAGGAGGGCGTCGTGGGGCGCAGCAGCGCGCTGCCCGAACTCGCCACCGCCGCACGCGCGTCGGGCGCGCTCCAGAACGTCGCCCGACTGGTCGCCGCGGCCCACGAGGCCGATGTGCAGGTGCTGCACGCGGTCGCCGAGCGCCGGCCGGACGGCCGCGGCGCCAACAGCAACGCCCGGCTCTTCCGCGCCGCCGCCCGGCTCCCCGTACAGCAGCACAGCGGCAGCACGGCGGTTCGGATCGCCGATCCGATCGAGGTCACCGACCAGGACCTGGTCGTACGACGGCTGCACGGCCTCTCGCCCCTCGCCGGGACCGACGTCGACCCGCTGCTGCGCAACCTCGGCTGCCGCACACTCGTCGTCACCGGCGTCTCCGCCAACGTGGCCATCCCCAACGCCGTCTTCGACGCGGTCAACCTCGGCTACACCGTGGTCGTACCCGGTGACGCCATCGCGGGGGTGCCGGCCGACTACACCCCCGCGATGATCCGTCACACGCTCGCGCTCGTCTCCACCATCGCCACCACCGAGGAGGTGCTGGGCTGCTGGAAGAGCCCCCGGCGCGTCACGCGAGCGTGATCGAGTCCCCGTCGACCTTGATCGGGGTCGGCGGCAGCGGGGACGTGGCGGGACCGCCCTTCACGCTGCCGTCCGAGGCGTCGAACAGACTCTGGTGGCACGGGCAGGTGATGACCCCGTCGGCGACCTTGCTGACGGCGCAGCCCTGATGGGTGCACTTGGACGAGAACGCCTTGAACTCACCGGCCTTCGGCTGGGTGATCACCACCCCCTGACCCTCCAGCACCTTGCCTCCGCCCACCGGGATGTCCGCGGTCTTCGCCAACGGCGCGCCCGCCTCCTTCGCGGCGTCGCCCGCGCCGCCGCCGCCCGAGTCGGCGTCCGCGCCGCATGCGGTGAGGACGGCCACCAGGCCCGCGCCGCCCGCTGCCGAGACCACGGTCCGGCGTGCCACTCCACTCATGTGCTCCCCTTGCCTTTCGATCACATCGAGGCGATCACCCTGTCAGGAGTCAGTACGAGCGGGCGCCCCGAAACGTTCAGCGTAGGACGGCATTGCCAGAGCGGCCCGTACCTCGCCCGCCAGAACGAAGGGGTCACCGGCCGGAGCCGTCGGGTAGGCCCGGTGTCCGCGGGCCCACGCGTCGTCGCTCGCGAACCAGTCGATCGCGACCGGATCCGTGCCGTTCACCAGCGCGGTGTCGAGGCTCGCGAAGTACGCAGCCCAGCGCGGCGCGTAGACGTCCTGGACCAGCCCCGCCCACTCTCGGTTGGCGTAGTCGCGCAGGCCGCCCGTCTCACTCGGCACCCGGTCGCCCCACGTGGTCAGGATCGAGCGGGCGTCGTACTCCAGCAGGTCCCGCTCGGCGGGATCGGCGCCCCAGGAACGGGCGTCGGCGAGCCACGGACCGAGCAGGAAGCGACGATCGGAGCCGACCAGGCGCCCGAGCAGCTCCTCGTCGGCGTTCCACTCGCGCACCAGAGCCCGGAAACCCTCCAGATCCTCGGCTTCGTACGCCGACCTGATGCGCGGCAGGAGCACCCGGCTGCGGTTGGTGAGCGCCTGCCGCGCCACGTCCACGAGGTCGAAGCGGTACGCGTCGTTGGTCCGCAGCTCGGGTGCCACCTGCAGCAGCTCCGCGAGCGCCCGCTCCACCGTGGCGGCGCCGTACCGCATGGCGCTCGGGCTCCATCGCGCCGCCTTCGTCGTCGTCAGACTCGGCCGCGCGGCGAAGAGGCTGTCCTGCGGCTCGCTCCACGTACCGGTACGCGCGCTGTACGGGCCGAGGCGCAGTTGCTCCCACGCGGCGGCCGCATGCGGGTCGGCACCGCCGTAGCGGCGGGCCGCGTACGCGGCGAACCATGCCTGCTGGTCGATCGGCTCGGGCTGCCAGGCCAGCTCGGTGAAGAGGTCGAAGGCGGCGGGGTTCCCGCCCGTGCCCTCCGGGAGGTAGGCGATGCCGCGCAGCGCGCTGTTCGGCTTGGCCAGCCACGCGTGGAAACGGCTCACCCACGCGCCGGTGTTGGCACCGAGACTGGTGTGACCGCCGAAGTTGGGGATCGAACCGAAGGCGTACGGCGTACCACCCCACTGCGTCTCGCGGTCGAGGCCGTCGTAGCGGTCGGAGAGGCCGTCGACGATCAGCACCCGGCCGCGGTCCACACCGCTCAGGAGGGTCGCGGTCGGGTTCGCCTGCCAGCCGAGCATGACCCAGGTGGCGCCGGGATGCGCCGCCTCCAGGGCCCGTTGGACGGCGCCGGCCGCGCTCGGGACGTCGACGGGGCCCGGCGTGCCGCCCTCGTGCAGCAGATCCATCTTGAACATGTCGCTGTCGCCGAACTGCCGCTCCTGGGCGCGGTAGTAGGCGGCGGCCAGCCGGTCGAATACCGGTCCGGTCGGATCCAGCCAGTCGGGGCGGTCGAACCCCACCCACCTGCCCTGCGGGACGGTCACCGCGCCCGGGTTCCGGGCGGCGAAGTCCGGAGGCACCGTGCCGAAGAAGCCCGGCAGCACCGGCGTCATCCCCAGCGAGCGCAGATGGCCCGCGATCCGGCGCCCCAGCGCGGCCCGGGCCTCGATCAACTGCGTGGAGACCGGACCCGCGAAGCCCGACACGTTCTGCAGCAGCCACCAGGCCTGATGGGCCGGGCCCGGGATCCACTCGCGCAACTCCGCCGCGCTGTAGCCGAACTGCTGGAGCGCCCGGTAGTAGGGGTACTCGGCCCCGGTCGGGACGAAGACCTCGTTCACGCCGTGCAGGGCCATCAGGTCGATCTGGTGCCGGTACGAGGCGAAGTCGCGGTAGGCGCCGGAGTAGCCCTCGTCGGTGTCGTTCAGGGCGTAGCGGTGGGGCACGGTCGCCGAGCGGGTGACGGTGCCGGTGACCGCGGGGAGCGTGGCGGGGAGCCGGCCGAGGCTGTCTCCGGGCCACCCGATGTCGACCCCGGCGATGCGCTCCAGGTACCAGCCGACTCCCCTGAGCAGCGTGGCCGGCGAGGTGCCCTGCACCCGGACGGCTCCGGGCGTCCCGGAGACCGAGAAGAAGTCCCCCGAGGCCGGCCGCTCGACCGCCAGCAGGGTGAACTGCGCGGCCCGGGAGCCCAGCAGGCGCTCAAGGCCGGCCCGGGCGGGGGCGGGGTCGAAGGCGGGGGCGCCGACGGGGGCGTTCGTGCGGGTGCCGGTGGAGGTGCTCGTGCGGGTGTCGGCCGAGGCGTTCGCTGGGATGCCGGCGGGGGTGTTCGTGCGGGGGCCGGCGAGGGCGTTCGCGGGGGTGTCGGCCAGGGCGTTCGTGCGGGTGTCGGCGAGCGGGCTCGTGGGTGCCGGCGGCGCCGCGGCCGAGGAGCCGGTGGAGAGGTGATCGGCGGCCATGGACGGGGTCGGGGCCGGCACCGACAGCGCGCCGGTCGCCGTCAGGGCGAGTGCGGCCAGCGTCCGGCGCCATCGAAGGACCAGGTCAGTGCCCATCTGGCTCCCTGCTCGGAGTGATCGTCGAATGGTGCGATCACTCTCCGCCGACCGGTGTCGCCGCGGCCGCAGGCGGAGCCGAGGACCGGGCGGCGCTCATCCTTGAGGGTGTACGGGAAGGCCGGCCGGTTCGCACATCGCCGGATGCGGCACCCGCTACATTCCCCCGCGTGACCGTCGACGATCCGCCCGCCCTGCACAGCAGCCAGGAGGACCGCACATGAGCACCGCCTCCCGCGCCACCGGCCCGGCCGCCCCCGCGCCGAAGAGGTCCATGTGGCCCCTGTACGCGGCCGGGTTCACCACCGCGTTCGGTGCCCACGGCATCGCCGCCAACCTCGGCGGCTTCTCCGACGACGCCGTGACCTCGCTGCTCGTTCTCGGAGGCCTGCTGGCCAGTCCCGGCCGCGGAATGACCGCCGGGCGCACGGGGGCGTCGCGACCGCCGTCGGTCAGAGGTCCTTGGCCGTTCCGAGAACGGCGGGACCGCTGTCCTCGGGCAGGGTCCGGACGACGAGGTCGAAGGCCACGTCGAGCGAGTCGGTGTCGCCGATGCTCTTCCCCTCGGGGTTCCGGACCCAGTACTGCCCGGGAGCGGAGGTGTACACCTGGCCCCCGACGCGGGCGGCGGGCAGGCCGGTGCAGCGGCTGAAGTACATGACACCGTGGCTGACCCTCGGGAAGAGCTCCCGCAGCCGAGGTCGGGCGTACGCGGCACGCGCCATGGCCGGGTCGACCAGGTCCTGGGTCTCCTCGGTGTAGAAGCGCCACTCCGCGGCCACGAGGTCGGCCGCTGCGGAGGATTCGTCGGAGGTCATGGGATGGCTACCTCAGGTGTTTCGGCAATTTGGACAGGTCGGGCTTGATCTCGGGGATGTCCGGCTTGGGAACGTCGATCCTCTTGAACGAATCCTCCCCGTCACGGGTGTACCAGTGGATCTCTTCCCAGGGGCGTCCGGGGCGTTCTTCGTCGGGATCGCCCCAGGCGGCGGCGCCGTCGTGGCTCTTCACGGCGGCCGCGACAAGGCTCATCTCCCAGGCCGTGCCTCCTACTCCGGCGGGAGGGTAGTTGTCGCGGTGCCCCATGTCGAAGTCGGCGCCGAACGCGGCCGCCTTCTGGAAGGCCTCGACGATGCTTTCGGGAGTGTCCCAGTTCCTCTCTTCGCCGTTCCTGTTCGGCATGCCGTCCAGGGTGATCGACAAGGTGGTGTTGCGGTCGCTGACCGAGGAAGCCACGTTCGTCATCCACGTCGGCGGTGTCCCGTACTTGTAGTCCTCACCGTTGTAGGTGTGGGCACCCGGGTCCTGAGGGCGGTCCGGGTCATGCCTGGGGTCGTCGGGATCGTTGCGCAGGTAGCGCGCCAACGCGTTGGACGGTGTCGCCGGCCTCTGGTTCGGGCCCAGAACCACGCTGTGGCGGTGTTCGCCGCGGCGACGGTGCGGGCACCCCGTCTCGTAGTTGTCGACCGCGAGCCCCAGCGGGTCGATCCACCGCGTCGGGTTCTCCACGTACGTCACCGAGTTCGGTGCCGGGATCAGGCCCAAGGGGTCCGGGGAGACGTAGCGGCCCGAGGCGGGGTCGTAGTGGCGGTGGCGGTTGTAGTGGAGCTGGGACTCGGGGTCGAAGTACTGGCCGGGGAAGCGCAGCGGTGTGTACGCGGTGGCGTCGCGGTTCCAGGTGGTGGTGCCCCAGAGCGTGGCGCGGGTGCGCCAGGCGATGTCGCCGGACTCGTCGACGAGTTCGCGCGGGGTGCCGACCAGGTCCGTGACGATCGCGAAGAAGCGGCGGTCCACCTCCGCGCTGTCCAGGAACCGGCGCTCGACCTGGGCGATCGGCTTGGGGCCGTCGTGGTCCCAGGTGAGTGCGACGCTCTCCGGCGTGCCCGGGGTGCGGGTCGTCTGCTCGCAGAGGGCGTCGCCTTCCCAGGTGAAGAGGGTCTCCTCGACGACCGTGACCCCGTCGTCCGCGAGGCGCCGTTTGGCGACCCGGCGGCCCAGCGCGTCGTACAGGTACCGCCAGCGGGTGCCGTCCGGGGTGGTGACCGCGATCAGCCGGTCCTCGGCGTCCCAGTCGTAGCGCCAGGTGTCCGGCTTGCGGGAGAGCCGGGCCTTCTGGCGCAGCACCACGCGGCCCTGTGCGTCGTGCTCGTAGCGGATCGCGCCGGCCCGGCCGATGCGGGTGCCCGCGTACTCCCGGGAGCCTTCCGCCGTCCCGGCGCCGGGCCAGGAGGCATGGGTCTGGTTGCCGGCCTCGTCGTAGGCGTACCGCTCGGTCCAGTTCTCGGCCGTGACGCCGGTGACCCGTCCCTCTCCGGTCAGTTCGAGCTGCCGGCGGCCGGCCAGCCGGTCGTCGACGGAGGTGAGGTGTCCGTCCGGGCGATAGGCGTACGTGCGCTGCTGGACGGTCCGGGCTCCGGCGCCCCGGATGTGCTGGCCGGTGAGTCGGCCCACGGCGTCGTAGACGTGGTCCATGGTGAGGGTCGTGCCGACGCGCCGGGTGATCTCCCGGCCGGTCTCGTCGAACTCGAAGTCGACCTCGTACCCCGAGGTGTCCAGACGGGCGTGGGCGTCCGCCGGGTACGACCAGGAGCTGACCGCTCCGGAGGGCGTGATGCGGCGGACGCGGCGGCCGGCTTCGTCGTACGTGTGAGTGAGGCTCCGGCCGTCGACCGTCTCCTGGAGCACCCGGCCCGAGATGTCGCGGAGGTAGGTCAGCTCCGTGTCGGGGCCATGGGCACCGGCCAGGTGGCCGTGGGCGTCGTAGGCGAAGCGGGTGATCGCACCGTCGGCGTCCTTCAGGACCAGCCGTCCGTCGGCGTCCCGCTCGTAACGGACCGTCTGCCCCACCCCGTTGGTCCGTGACGCGAGCCGCCCGAGGACGTCGTGGGTGTAGCTGAGCGAGCGTCCGTCGAAGTCGGTCTCGGCGGTCAGCAGGCCGGCCCGGTCGTAGGTGTAGGACCAGGTGAGCCCCTGCGGGTTCGTGACGCGCGTGATGCGCAGTTCGGTGTCGTGCGCGAATTCGTGGCGCGCCCCGTCCGGTGTCGTCCGAGCGGTGACCAGGTCGAAGTGGGTGTACTCGAAGCGGGTCTCGCCGCCCATGGCGTCGGTGTGCAGGACGCAGTTGCCCTCGCCGTCGTACGCCCAGGACTGGGTTGCCCCGTCGGGGTCGGTCCGGCGGGCGAGCAGGCCCTCGACGGTCCACTCGAGTTCGGTGCTGTGGCCCCGTGGATCGGTGATCCGCACGGGCCGGCCGAAGGCGTCACGGACGTATCGGGTGACCCCGCCGTGCTGGCCGCGTACCGCGAGCGGGAGGCCCGCCGGGTCGTTCTCCACCCGGTCGACGGCGCCCAGCGAGTCGTCCACGCCGGTGAGTCGGCCCCGTGTGTCGTAGGTGAGCCGGGTCGTGCTCCCGTTGGGGCGGGTGAAGAGGACGGGGTTTCCGTCCTCGTCGTACTCCTGCCTGGACACCGAGCCGTCCGGACCGGTGACGACCGTGATCTGGTTCAACTCGTTGTACTCGACACCGGCCGAGGTGCCGTCCGGGTGCGCGATGTCCGTGAGGTTGCCGCGCTCGTCGTAGGTGTACGTGGTGGTCCGCCCGGCCGGATCGGTGCGGGTCAGCAGCCGGTCGTAGCGGTCCCACGTCTGACGGACCGTGTTGCCCAGCGGGTCCGTCACGGACAGGACCTGGAGGTGGCTGTTGAGGACGTACACCTTGGACGCGCCGGTGGAGTCCGTGAAGCGGGTCATCCGGTCGCCGGTGGCGGGATGGACGTCGTAGGAGAACGTCGACGACAGATAGCCGTCCGGGCCGATCGTGCGGGCGACGCGGCCGTCGGCGTCGTACACGTAACGGAACGTGGAGCCCTTCCGGTCGGTCCACGAGGTGATGCGGCCGTCCGGGTCGTAGGTGAAGCGCAGCGGCAGGTCGGAGGAGTTGACGACGTCGGTGAGTCGCCCGTGCTCGTCGTAGCCGTACCGCATCACCCTCACCGGACCCTCGGGAGCACGCAGGGTCAGCTCGCGCAGCCTTCCGTCCTCGGCGGCGATCGTCGCCAGGTAGCCGCCGGAGTGGGACACCGCCGTGGGGGTGCCGTCGCCGTGGCGGGAGACGGTGATCCGGTTCCGGGTACGGTCCTCGATCGCGGTGAGCCAGTACGCGGAGGACTCGCGGTACGGGCTGCCGGTGAAGGTACGGGTCGTACCGGTGCGCGGGTCGGTGACGAGGTAGGTGATCACCCCGTTCTCCTCGCCGCCGTGGCGGAGGGCGAACCGGGGACCCTCCACGGCCAGGACCGGATCCACGGCGCCGGGGCCGGGAAGCGTCGGGAACCAGAGGATCGATCCGTCCTCGCGGGCCCAGAAGACGCCCTGGCCCGAAGGGTCGAGCTCCATCCTCTCGTCGAGGGTGGAGGCCCAACTGGGCCCGAACCAATGACCGTAGCGGTACGTCGAGAGGTGGGTCCGGCGAAGGACCAGGGGCAGGACACCCGCGAGGGACAGGTCGACCTGCTCCAGCGTCATCTCGCCGGAGGCGATGTCGACGGGGTCGCCTTCGCAGGTACGGTCGCCCATCTCGACGCCCTTGCCGCGCGCGTCGGACTTGGTGTCCTTCAGGGAGTCCGGTTTGCCGTGTCCGTCGGTGCGCGGACCCTTGCTGTTCGGCCCGCCCTTGCCGTCCTTGCCGCCGGTGCCGTCGTCCTGTTTGCGTTCGCGGGCGAGGCGGTCGCGGATGTCGTCGTCGTTGTTCTTGTGGTCCTTGGATATCTGCCGGACGGCCCTGGGCAGG